>DATLRA010000094.1:0-2755 GCA_035534935.1 Binataceae bacterium (SeqCode) | reverse complement strand
CTGGGCGGCTACGACAACCTGTGCGGCGAGGTGCTGCGCAGCCTCGTCAGCTCGGCGCGCGCGCCGGTGGTCATAGTGCGCGGCGGCAACACCGCCGTGCCCTTCACTCGCGTGCTCACGCCCACCACCGGCGCGGCCTTTGCCCGCTTGGGCGCCACGGTCGCGATGCATTACGCGCGCGCGTTCGGCTCGCAGGTGACGGCGCTTTACGTGCGAGAGTCATCGATGCTGACGGTGCCGGTGTTTGGCGGCGGCGGCGCTCGCAGAGCGGCCGAGGGCCGCGAATTCGTCGATGAGATCGGAAAGCTTGGCCAGGAACTCGGCGTCAACGTCGAGGCGCGCGTCGGCGCCGGCCGCAAGCCCGAGAGTGTGATTCTCGCCACCGCCGCCAAGGACGATATCGGGCTGCTGGTGATGGGCGTACTGTTTCGCTCCTCTGACGAGCGCCTGTTCTTCGGCCGCAAGGTGCGCGAAATTATCCGCAAGGCGCGCTGCGCCGTCGCCGTGGTCGTGCCGCCGCAGCAAACGAAGGCCGGGGCTTAGTGGTTGGACCGCGCGGCCTCGGCGATGCTACTGAATCGGGCTGAGGCATCCGATGGATCCACATCAGGAGATCATCCGCGCGATCGAAGCGTACCGCCCGACCGTGGTTGCGGCCAGCAAAGCGATCCACGACCGCCCGGAGCCGAGGTTCGAGGAACTATGCGCCGGCGGATTTGCCGACAGGCAGCACCGACATGGGCGATATCAGCCGTCGCTTCGTCGCGATTCATCCGATCTTCGCGATTTCAAGCCCCGGCGAAGGCACCTGCCACGAGGACGCCGTCGTCCGCCACGCCGATTCCCCGCGCGGCTACGCCGCAATGATCCGCGTAGCGAAGTCGCTCGCGATGACCGCCTACGACCTGCTCGCCGAACCCGACCTGCTCGCATCAGCCAAAGCCGAATTCGCCGCGAGCAAAGAATCCTGACCGGCGCCGCTACTCGACGCGGGCCTCGTGCCGCCTCATCCAGCCCGGCGGGTTGTCGCGCAGTCGATTGCTCGCGGCTCGCCCGCGCCGCCACCATTTGAAGCAGTCCGCTCCCGAATTTCAGCACCGATTCCAGCCAAGTAGTTCCCCTTCCCGATGCGGGAAGGGGTAGGGGTTAGGTCGGTCTTCATACTCGCCCCGCCGCCCCTTCTCGATTGACTGCCTCCTCGCGCTGGCCTAGCGTGGGCGGTTTGCTAGACTGATCGTGGATTGGAAGCACCAGCACCGCATCTTGTGCCTGCCGCATACCGGCTCTGATTTATGTTCGACACGCTAAGCGATCGCCTCGAAGGCGTTTTCAAGAAGCTCAAGGGCCACGGCCGGATCACCGAGCGCAATATCGAAGAGGCGCTGCGTGAAGTCCGCTTGGCGCTTCTCGAAGCCGACGTCAATCTCAAGGTCGTCCGCGATTTCGTCGAGCACGTGCGCACCCGCGCACTCGGCCAGGAAGTCCTGCGCTCGCTCTCGCCCGAGCAGCATCTGATCAAGTTTGTCTCGAACGAACTGACCCAGGTGATGGGCGGGCAGGCGCGCGAACTTGATCTGAAGGTCAAGCCTCCGGTCAAAATCATGATGGTGGGCTTGCAGGGCTCGGGCAAAACCACCTCGGCGGCCAAGCTCGCCAAGTGGCTCGGCGCCGAGCGCAAACGCCATCCGATTCTCGCCTCGACCGATATCTACCGCCCCGCCGCGATGGAGCAATTGCGCGTACTCGGCGCGCAGATCGGGGTTCCAGTGGTCGAAAGCCGCGAGACCGAGGATCCGGTCGAGATCGCCTCGCGCGCGATGGCGCGGGCGGACGCCGGCGGCCATGATGCGATCATTATCGACACCGCCGGCCGGCTCCAGATCGACGTCGAGCTGATGGACGAGTTGGCGCGCCTCAAGGCCGCGCTGAATCCGCATCATATTTTGTTCGTCGCCGACGCGATGACGGGGCAGGAGGCGGCCAACGTCGCGCTCGGATTCCATGAGCGGCTGGGGCTTTCGGGCGTGATCCTGACCAAGCTCGATTCCGACGCGCGCGGCGGCGCGGCGCTGTCGGTGCGCGCGGTGACCGGCGCGCCGATCCTGTTCGTGGGACTTGGCGAAAAGGTCGATTCCTTCGAGGTCTTTCATCCCGACCGCCTGTCGTCGCGAATCCTCGGGATGGGCGACGTGCTGACGCTGATCGAAAAGGCGCAGACCAATTACGACGCCACCAAGGCCAAAGAGCTCGAACGCAAGTTCAAGAAGAACGAATTCACCATCACCGATTTCGCCGATCAGATTAAGGCGATCCGCAAGATGGGTTCGCTCGGCGATTTGATCGGCATGATCCCGGGGCTGAAAAAACTCGCCGGCGCCGCCGACTCCGAGGAAGCCAAGACCGAGCTCAAGCGCATCCAGGCGATAATCGACTCGATGACCATCGCGGAGCGCAACAACCATCTGATCCTCAACGGCAAGCGCCGGATGCGGATCGCGACGGGCAGCGGAACCTCGGTTCAGGATATCAACCGCTTTCTCAAACAGTTCGACCAGACGCGCAAGATGATGAAAAAGCTGACCAAGCTCGGAGCCGGAAAATCGATGATGCGCGGTCTGGGTTTCGGGAGCTAGAATAGGCAAGGAGATACGAATGGCACTGGTAATCCGACTGCGCCGCCACGGCGGCAAAAAGAAACCCTTCTACCGGATCGTGGTCGCCGACTCGCGCGCGCCCCGCGATGGCCGCTTTGTCG
>DATLRA010000093.1:0-12567 GCA_035534935.1 Binataceae bacterium (SeqCode) | reverse complement strand
GCTCGCCGGCAACCGCACCTTCAGCGCGATCGACGCGGCGGTCGGCCGCGAGGGCTGGAAGATTGTCGGATTGACCCGGCTCTCGCCGCTGTTCCCGTTCGTCCTGCTCAATTACGCCTACGGGCTGACGCGCGTGCGGCTGCGCGACTACGTGCTCGCCTCATGGATCGGAATGCTTCCGGGCGGCGTCATGTACGTCTATATCGGTTCGCTCGCGGGCGATCTCGCGGGCGTCGGGCGCGCAACCACTAAACGTCCGTCCGGCTTCTGGATTCTCAATCTGGTTGGGCTGGCCGCCACTGTCGCGGTCGCGCTCTACGCCGCGCATCTCGCGCGCCGCGCACTGGCCGATCGCAAGCTCACCGCGGTCAATCCGGCGCATGGCTGAGATGAGTTCAACGCCCGGTAATCTCGCGCCAAATCATCTCACGATCGATCCGGCCGATGCCCATAACCTGGCGCTGGCCGCCAACGTGCATCCGCCCGGATGGACCAATCCGGCGCCCGCGCCGCGCTATAACCTGGTCGTGATCGGCGCCGGCACGGCGGGCCTGGTCGCGGCGGCGGGTGCGGCCGGACTGGGTGCGAAAGTCGCGCTGATCGAGCGCGACCTGATGGGCGGCGATTGCCTGAACTTCGGCTGCGTGCCGTCCAAGGCGATAATCCGCGCCTCGCGCACGGCCGCCGAGATTGGCGCCGCCGCGCGCATGGGTCTCAGCGTGCCCGAGGGGGTTGCGGCCGACTTCGGTGCCGTGATGGAGCGGATGCGCCGGCTGCGCGCGGAACTCAGCGCCAACGATTCGGCGGCGCGCTTCACCGGCCTCGGCGTCGACGTGTTCCTGGGTGCGGCGCGCTTTGCCAGCCGCGATACCGTCGAGGTCGGCGGCGCGACGATCCGCTTTCGGCGCGCGGTGATCGCGACCGGCGCGCGCGCCGCCGAGTTGCCGATACCGGGGCTGCACGACGCCGGCTACCTGACCAACGAATCGGTCTTCTCGCTGACCGCGATGCCGCGGCGGATTGCGATTATCGGTGGTGGGCCGATCGGATGCGAGCTGGCGCAGGCGCTCGCCCGGCTGGGCGCCGCGGTCGCGATCCTTGAGGTCGAGCCGCAAATCCTGATTCGCGAGGATCGCGAAGCCGCCGGCCGGATCGAGAAGGCGCTGCTGCGCGACGGCGTGCGCCTGCTCACCGGATGCAAAATCGTGCGGATCGAGACGCGCGCCGTGCCACCGCTCGGGCCTGGCGACGGCGTGCCCGCCGAGGTCGAAGCGGTGCCGCCGATCCCGCCCGAAAAGGTTATCCGCTTCGAGCGGATCGGTGCGCAGGGCGAACTCGCGGTCGACGAGATCGTGCTCGGGGTCGGCCGCGCACCGGCGATCGACGGGCTCAACCTGGAAGCCGCTGGCGTCGCCTGCGACGGCGCGGCCGGCGTTACCGTCAACGATTACCTGCAGACCACCAATCCGAAAATCTTTGCGGCGGGCGACGTCTGTTCGCAATTCAGATTTACGCACATGGCCGACGCGATGGCCCGTATCGTGATCCGCAATGCGCTGTTTTTCGGCCGCGCCCGCTTAAGCGCACTGACGATACCGTGGTGCACCTACACCGATCCCGAGATCGCCCATGTCGGCCTGTACGAAGCCGACGCCCGCGCCCGTGGTATCGAGGTGGCCACCTTCACCCAGGAATTGAGTGGCGTCGATCGCGCGGTGCTCGACGGCGAAACCGACGGCTTCGTCAAGATTCACGTCGCCGCCGGCTCCGATCGGATCGTCGGCGCGACGGTCGTCGCCAGCCATGCGAGCGAGATGCTCTCCGAGATCACGCTCGCGATCACGCGCGGCGTCGGGCTCGGTGCAATCGCCGACGTGATCCATCCGTACCCGACGCAGGCCGAGGCGATTCGCAAGCTTGGCGATCAGTACAATCGCACTCGTTTGACGCCGCGCGTCAAACGGCTGTTCGCGCGATGGTTCGCGTGGACGCGCTGATTGATCTATCACGCGGGAAATATGGCGTTTTTTTCTGGCGAGCGGGTTCGCGGGCTGCTCAATGATCTTTCCGCCGCCGCGGCTGATCTCGCTGCCCGCCGTCGTGATTGCGCCGATCGCCGCTATTTCATGTTCCGCAAGGCAGTTAAAGGTCCGTGCCCGTACTGCGGCAAAAAAGCGGGGCCCGTCTATCGGCCCTTCAACTGCCGCGTATGCCGCCAGCGCGTGATCGTCGATGCGAAGGGCATGTCGCGCCTGCCCTCCTGATGCCGGCAGCGTCATTTGCGAGTTCTCGTCTAAGGTAATTGCGGAACACGGTCTATCGATTTGCGCCGCGCCGCCGCTGGTGCGCTTGCTGAAACCCGAGGCGGATCGTGCCGCGCGGCCCGGCGATCGATTTCACCGCGCCGCATGATCGCGCCCGGCTCCGCCAGGGAAGCTCTGCACAAGGACTACTCGGTCATTTTGAGCGCAGCGAAAAATCCCGGGATTCTTCACGTCGCAGACTCCGTTCAGAATGACCAGCTGACTTATGCAGAGTTTTCCTGGCCCGGCCGCCGCTAACGCAGCTTCAGGTTGAACGCCTGCGGTCCCTTGTCGCCCGGACGCACCTCGAACTGCACCTCCGCGCCCTCGCGCAGATCCTCGAAGTAGACCTTCGGGGCGAGCCGCGAGCGATGAAAAAAGATCTCGTCGCTGCCGTCGTCGGGATTAATAAAGCCGAAGCCCTTGTCCTTGATTATCTTCTTGATCGTACCGTACATGGTGACCCCTCCGCATTGCGCCGCTCAGCTCTCGTCTTGAGCTTAGGCTCTGCGATGTTTATGTAAAGAGGCGGCACGGGAGCGCCGGGCGATGCTCAAGGCGGTTGGTCTCAAGGAAATCGAGGCGATTTTTTCCATCACCGACGCGCTCGGCATCTCGCGCGAGGCGCTGGTCATCCCGCTGCGCACCGCGGCGCCCGGCCGGCTCAAGCTGCTCGGCGACGGCAAGCTCGAGATCGTGGTCGATCGCGACGCCGTCTTCGACGAATGGCTCACGCAGCTGGAGGATCGGATTCGCGCGCTGATGGATCTGCCGGCGCCGGACTGAACTCGATCAGCACCGCGCCGTGATCGACCATCGCGCCCGCCGCCGCGCGGATTGACTTCACCACTGCCGCGCCCTCGGCGTAGAGCGTGGTCTCCATCTTCATCGCTTCGAGCACGAGCAGCGGCTGGCCCGCCGCCACCGCGTCGCCCTCGGCCACCAGGATGCGCAAGACCTTGCCGGGCATCGGCGCGGCCACTTCCGCCGCCGCCAGAGCGCGGCGCGCGCGGCCCGCGCGCCCCTCGACCGCGACGAATTCCCAGGCGGCCGGTCCCGCCGCGACGAAGATCGCATTGCGCGTGCGCGCGCCGTAGATGCGCACGTGGCGCCCGCCAATCCGCAGGATCGCGCCGTCGGCCGCCGCCTCGATCTCGGCCGCGATCTCCTCGCCGTCGATGCGCACGCGCAGCGCCGCGCCTTCGCGGGCGACGATCTCGACCTCGAACTCGCGCGCCTCACCGGCTCGCTTGAGCTTCATCGGCGGCCCCACAATTCAAATTCGCCGAGCGTGGTCCATGGCGAACGCGCGGCGGCGCCGTCCGCTGTCGCCGACGAGCGATTTCCGCCGCCGCCGGTCGCCGCCGCGCCACCGAGCATCCCGTTTGCGGCCAGTGCGGCCGCGATCAGCGCTTCGTGCAGGTCGCGATCGGCGGGGCTCCAGTGCGGGAAATGATCTGCGATAAACCGGGTCGAAAGATCGGCGCGCGCAAACGGCTCGCTCGCAATGATCTCGCGCACAAAGGCCGCCGTATTGCGCACGCCCAGCAGCATGAATTCGCCGAGCGCCGCCGCCGTTCGCGCGCGCGCCTGCTCGCGCCCGCCGCCGTGGCAGATGAGCTTGGCGATCAGGCTGTCGTAGTACGGCGCGATCTCGGTCCCCGCTTCGAGATGCGTATCGACGCGCACGCCCGGGCCGGCCGGTAGCGCGAGCTTGATCACGCGGCCGGTAGCGGGCCGAAAATCCTGCGCGGGGTCTTCGGCATTGATGCGGCATTCGATTGCGCATCCGCGCGCCGCCGGTGGCTCGGCCACCCGCTCGCCCATCGCGATTCGCAACTGCTCGGCAACCAGGTCGCAGCCGAAAATCAGTTCGGTCACCGGATGCTCGACCTGGAGCCGCGCGTTGACTTCGAGAAAATAGAAGTTGTCACCGTCGACCAGGAACTCGGCCGTACCCGCGCCGCGATAGCCCGCCGCGCGCGCCAGGGTCAACGCCGCCGCGGCCATCCGCTCGCGCAGGACCGGCTTGAGGCCGGGCGCCGGCGCCTCCTCGATCAACTTCTGATGGCGCCGCTGAATCGAGCAGTCGCGATCGCCCAGGGCGACCACGGTGCCGTGGTGATCGCCGAGCAACTGGACTTCGACGTGGCGCGGACGCGCGATGTATTTTTCGAGAAAGATGCGCCCGTCGCCGAACGCCGCCAGCGCCTCGCGCGCGGCCGCTTCCAGAGCTGGTGCGAGTCCCGCCGCCTCACCAACCACGCGCATCCCGCGCCCGCCGCCGCCGGCCGCCGCCTTGACCAGGATCGGATAGCCGGAGGACGCGGCAAACTTGCGCGCCGCCTCGAGGTCGCCCGCGTCGCTGCCCGGCACCACTGGTACGCCCGCGTTGATCGCGATACGCCGCGCGGCGACCTTGTCACCAAGCGCCGCCATGACCTCGGCCGGCGGCCCGACAAAGATGATGCCGCTCTGTTCGACGGCGCGCGCAAATTCCGGCCGCTCGGAGAGAAAGCCGTAGCCCGGATGGATCGCGTCGGCGCTGGCCGCGTGCGCCGCCTCGAGTATCGCCGCGATATTCAGATAACTCGCGGCCGGCTCGGCCGCGCCGATCGGACGCGCGTCGTCGGCCGCCGCGACGTGAGCCGCCGCTGCGTCGGCCGCCGAGTACACGGCGACGGTTTCGATACCCATCACGCGCGCGCTGCGGATTATGCGCAGCGCGATCTCGCCGCGATTGGCGATCAGGATACGTTTGATCTTCCGGGCCTTCACGCTGTCCCGTAACCTAACACAGGAACCGTCCGCGGCCATCCGAGCGCCGGCCGTGGCGCGCGCCGCGATTGCAAGCGCGCGCGGCTTGGATTAAGTGCGTGGCGAGGCGGCGCGTCGCGGTGCCGGCCATGGGTAATCCACGCGCGCACGATCGATCCACGTGATCGATCGACGTGATCAATTCGTGCGGCATACATAAAGGACACGCATCAAGATGAGCAACTACTTCGAGGATTTCAAACCCGGCCAGAGCTTCAAGCATTGGCCGGGCCGCACCCTGACCGATTTCGACAATACCTGGTTCACTCTGATGACCATGAACACCAACCCGATCCATTTTGACGCCGCCTACGCGGCCAAGAGCCAGCATGGGCGATGCCTGATCAACGGCCTGCTGGTGATCGCGACGGTCGTCGGCATGAGTGTCAAGGATATCAGCGAGACCGCCATCGCCAATCTCGAATACGAGACAATTCGCCATACCGCGCCGAGCTTTGGCGGCGACACGCTTTACGCTGAGACCACCGTGCTCGAGGTGACGCCGTCAAAGAGCAAGTCCGACCGCGGCATCGTCTATGTCGAGACGCGCGGGCTCAATCAGCAGGGCGAGCAGGTGCTCCATCTGCGCCGCCGGGTGCTGGTGCCGCGCCGTCCGGCGGCCTGAATTATGTTCCTGGCGGACCGCACGGGGCGGCCGCGGCAAAATAATTGTCGATATCCGGTCCCGCGGCGAGAAATAAGATTGATCGCCACGCGAAAATCATTATCTTGATTGGCTGTTCATCGAAGCCGTGTCCGGTGCGCCGGGCGCGAGGAGACAAAGGTATATCCGCATGAGGGAGCGTTAGCGTAGGAAATGGAAAACTCACCCGCCGTTCGCACTGTGTACGACTTCCCGGTCGCCGGACATCTCTGCATCGATGGCGCTGTGCGCTACACCCGGTTGGCGCGGCGCGCCGGTAGCGTCCAGCCGCGGGGCGAATGCCCGCATTGCCACATCACATTTCAATACCGCAAACCGCTGCGCTCAAACGTCCGCCACTTCGGTGAGCACGGCGCGACGCTGCCTTAACTCCCGCGCCGGCGGATTTTTCCGCCGGTCCATTACATAGGCTCGATGCGCTAACCGGTTTGCTCGAACCGGCGGCCGCGCCCTCGCGATTGCCGCGGCGCGGTCTCAATTCGTGGCGCGCGCTTTGCCGCTCAAGGCTGCGCAGGCGGCGACGGTGTCGCGGTGGGCGCTACCGTCGGCCGCGCCGCATCGCCCGGCGCGGCGGTGATCACCGCGTCCTGGTGATGCGCGCGCACCATCAGGAGCTTGATACCTTTGTAGTAGCGCGAGGTTGAACCGCCGACGAAATACCAGTCGTCGGCCGGGTCGAACCACGCGCGAATCTCGGGCAGGAAGGGTGCGACGACCAGGTTGAGCCAGCCGAAATCGGGCTTAACGTCGGTCTGAACCAAACTGCCCGGATAAAACAGCCACGGCGCCGCAGGCTGCGGGTCGGCCGACACGGCGAGCACCTTGGGTCCGGGCACGCAGTTGAAATCGTGGAACTCGATTCTACCGGTTTCGCCATCCTTGAGCGCCTGGCGCAACGGGATTACGACCGTCGCGCCCGAGAAAGTATCGGGTGGAAAATTGAGGTGCGCGCTGGATACCTGCGCCTGCCCGTTGAGGTAGATGGTGCAGGTGCCGATACCCGCCGCGATGTCGGCACTGCCCTCGCGATCGCGCGAGCCGTCGGCGTTGAAATAGGCGTGGTCGGACTTCACCAATTGCGGCAGTTTGGCTCCCGCAAGCACCCGGACGGTGTCTTCCTCGATATCCGATTGACCGTTGTTGTAACGGTACGCGCCGCGGATTCTCCATTGGTCACGGCTTAGGGCGGTCACGCTGAAATCGGCCCGGCCGATGATGGCGTGGCCGTCGGCGCTGCGCAGCACGTAGTCGGTCGGTGCGAAGTCCAGTTCAGCCGCGCCGGCCGGCGCGGCCCCGAGGCATTGCCCGAGCGCCGCGGACATCGCGAGGCCGGCCGCAAACCGGGCGAGGCCGGCCGCAAACCGCTGTGAACTTGCGCTCCATGCTCGAACCATCGTTAGCCCTGGAAGATCTAGTCCTGGAGGTTATTGGCCGCTCGCGCGCGGCAATCAATCGGCGTGCTTGAACAGCTTCATCAGCGCTTCGAAGGTGGCCGGTGGCTGTGCCGCCGCGGCGAGATTGTGGGCGACATGCGCCGCCGATTTCATTCCGACCAGCGCGCTGTCGACGCCCGGTGTCGAGCGGGCGAACTGTAGCGCGCGCTGCGCGTCCGAGGCGAAGCCCGGGAACGCTTCGGCGAGCATCGCCGGCATCCCGCGCGTCAGCCGCCCCTGCATCAGCGACGCACTGGCGCATACCGCTATGCCGGCCGCGTCGGCGGCGGCCAGCGTGTTGCCTGTGGTGCCGTCGGGCAGCGGCTGATTGCGCGAGGTAAAGGCCTCGGGCATCGCGAGGTTGTAGGGCAGTTGAATCATGCGGAAATGATGGTCGCGTCCGCCGACCTGCTCCGCAATCCGGACCAGGTCGAGCAGCGCCAGATGGCCGGCGTCACGCGGCGCCGCACGCAGGCCGTTCCAGGTCGCGGCGCCGTAGCAGGCGATCCGGTTTTCGGCCACCTTCAACTCGAACAGCTCGAACGCGCGCTGGATGCGCGCGTTGAATTCGTCGCGATCGACCGCGCCGAGCTGGGTCTCGGGGTTGTGCAGATAGTAGACGTCGATGGTCTCGACGCCCAGGTTCGCGCGGCTCAGTTCGATCATCGCGTCGAGCCAGCGCGGCGTCATGCAATGCGATCCCTCGACCATGTCCGACGGGCGCACGATGCCGGTCTTGACGAATTCCTCGTCGAACCATTCGCGCGGATCGGCCGGCACGCCGCCGTCGAAGGTGATGTACCCGCCCTTGGTCGCGACGACGATCTCCTCGCGCCGAACCGCTTGCGATCGGACCAGCTCGGCGATTACCTCGCCGGCGACGCGCTCGCTGCGCTGAAAGCGATAATTCACCGCGGTATCGATCAGGTTGATGCCGCCGAGAATCGCCGCGCGGATCGCCGCCGCGTAGGCCGCGTCGGTCTGCTCGTCGGGCTCGCCCAGGTAGGTGCCGATGCCGATCGACGAGACCGCCAGGCCAAGCGTCTCGCGATAGTTGCCGGGCAAGCCGGCGAAGCGTCCGGCGTAAGCCGCGGTGGCCTCGGCGGTGGCGCGATCTCTGAGCATCGAAATCTCCCTTAAGGGGCCAATGATGGCGCCGGCGGCGCGGCGTTCAGCCCCGCTCGCGGACCAGGTTGAGCGGACTTATCGAAGGCTCGAAGAGCAGTTGGATCACGTTGCCGTCGGGGTCGCTCAGGTAAAACGACACCGATCCGTCGCGATGATGCTTGAGCGGGTTGACGATCGTCAGGTCGTTGGCCTGCGCCCACGCGTAGCCGCGCTCGACCTCCGCGATGGACGCCGCGATAAACCCGAGATGGTCGAGTGCCTGCGCGCCGCGATCGCCGACCGCGCCGCGATGCAGCGCCAGGTTGTCGCATCCCGAACTCAGGTAGGCGTTGTCGGCGTCGGGCTGCCACACCAGCTTCATCCCGAAGACCCGCTGGTAGAAGTCGGACGCGCGCGCGACGTCGGCCACCTTGAGCGCCAGATGTCTTAGTCCGCGATTAGTGATCACTTTCCCGATTCCGTCCGCCGATGCGAACTTCGGCTATCAAACTTGGGGCTATCATAGCGGCGCGCCGGTGATCGTCGCCACTACGCAATCGCGTCTCGTTCGCACACTGACGTGGTGGCGTCTCATGCCGGCGGTGCGGAAATCCGGTAGCCGACGACCGCCCAGACCGGATCCGACGGCGGATCGTCCACTGCGCTGCGATCGATCGACTCGATCTTCGTAAAGGCGCCGCACTCGCTGAAGTATTTCATGACGAGCGCGACGCGCTGCTGAGCGTTGGTGCCGTGCCACAGGGCGACCGCCTTGCTCGGGAACATCCGGTTGGAAAACGTCACGATAAATGGCACGTCGGGCCGGAGCACTCGTCCGACTTCGGCAAACAACTCGAGCGGCCGGATCACGTACTGGATCGACACGGTCATCACGGCGCCGTCGAACGCGGCGTCGGCAAAGGGCAGGCGCGGATCGCGATTCAGGTTATGCACGATCGCTTCGGTGAGCGCCGGATTGTCCTGCATCTCGGCCAGATTGAGTCCCAACCCGACCAGCCGCCGCGGCCGTATCGCCGCCGGGAGATGTGAGCGCCAACTGCTCATCAGGTCGAGCAGTTCGGCGTCGGGCGGAATCCGATTGGCGTAAATTTCGCCGACCTTCGCGATCGCGCCGTCGTCGATATGCACGACAAAACGAGGTGCGCGGTAGAACAGTTCGTCGTCGCTCTCGTCCATCCGGCGGAAGAATTCAGGCTTCGAAGTTTGTGGCATAGCGTCTCAACGATGCGTCCGATGTGAAATTTATGCAATTAAAACAGCAACTTAGACGGACGCGACGCGAGCGATCGAATGCGTTGACATTATTTGCCCCGGCCGTCTAAAATAAAACAGTTTTCCAATCTTTGCTCATTCACCTGTGATATGGACTTCTGACTGGCTGACGGAGAACCGGAATCGATGGTGCGGCGCGACAAGACAAACTACGTTATTCAATCGGTTGCGCATTCGCTCGATGTGGTTGAACAGTTCTTCGGCGATGTCGATGAACTCGGCGTTACTGAACTATCCAAACGGCTCAAGCTGCACAAGAACAACGTCTTCCGTCTGCTCGCCACGCTCGAAGCGCGCGGCTATATCGAGCAGAACAAGGCGACCGAAAATTATCGTCTCGGGATCAAATGTCTGCATCTTGGACGCCGTTATATTCATCATATGGGTCTGGTGCGGCAAGCGCGTCCGATCCTGGCCGATGTCGCGAAGAAATGCCGCGAGAGCGCCTTCGTCGCGATCGCGCGGCGCGACGGCGTGGTATTGCTCGAAGCCGCCGAGCCCGACGATCGCGCGGTGCGTATCTCGCCGCCGATCGGCCAGACCCTGCCGCTGCATTGTACGGCAATCGGCAAAGCGCATCTGGCCTTCGACGTCGAGGAGCAACTGCGATCGACGCTGCCCGAGCACCTCGAACGATACACCGAGAGCACGATCGTCGATCGCGAGGCGCTGCTCGGGCAACTTCACGCGGTCGCGCGTGACGGCTATTCGGTCGACTGCGGCGAGTTCCTCGAAGACGTGACCTCGGTCGCGGTGCCGATTCGCGACTACACCCGATCGGTCGTCGGGTCGCTCGCGGTGGCCGGACCCGCGTATCGGATTCCGGGCTCGCGGATCGACGCCGAGCTCGCGCCGTTAATCGTCGAGGCGGGCCGCGAACTGTCGCATCGCCTCGGCTTCAACGAATAGCCCCCGGCCTCACTGCAATTCCGTTCGCCACCGGATGCCGATGGCGTGCGATGGCGTCCCGGGCGGAGCGTCGGGTCGGACCGCCCGTGCCGGGTATCAGGATCGTGAGGGTGTGGTTTGACTGTCCGTTTCTCGATTGTTACGGTCGGATGGTTCCGGATTTTATTCCCGAGCCATCTATCGAATTTGCGACGCCTGCCGCCATGGGCGGCCCGTTCGGAGTGACATCGCCGTGAAGATTCTAGTTCCCGTCAAACGCGTTCCCGACCCCGCGACAACCATCCGCGTGTTGCCGGACGGATCGGGTATCGCCACCGATAACGTGAAATGGGTGATCAACCCGTTCGACGAAATTGCGATCGAAGAGGCGCTTAGGATCAAGGAGAAGCAGGGCGCTGGCGAGGTCATCCTGATTTCGGTCGGGCAACAGGCGTGGCAGGAGCAATTGCGCACGGGGCTGGCGATGGGTGCCGATCGCGCGATCCTGGTGCGCACCGAGACGCCGCTCGACCCGCTGGCGATTGCCCGCGTGATCGCCAAGGTCGCAAGCGACGAACAGCCGGGCCTGGTGATTATTGGCAAGCAGGCGATCGACGACGACTCGAACCAGGTCGGCCAGATGATCGCGGAATTCCTTGGCTGGCCGCAGGCGACCTTTGCCTCCAAGATCGAGATCGCGGGCGAGAAATGCACCGCGGTGCGCGAGGCCGATGGCGGCCTGGAGACCGTCGCGTTTGCGCTGCCCGCTGTGATCACGACCGATCTGCGGCTCAACGAGCCGCGCTATGCCTCGCTGCCGGGCATCATGAAGGCGCGCAAGAAGCCGTTGCTGGATATCACGGCCGAGAGTCTGGGCGTGGATCTGGCGCCGAAGCTAAAGATCAGGAAATTGACCGCGCCGGCGAAACGGCAGGCCGGACGCAAAGTCGCCTCGGTCGAGGAGCTGGTCGCGGTACTGCATACCGAGGCCAAAGTTATCTGACGGCGCGGACTTCCATCATGCGCATCAATCGGAGTGTATTGGCGCGGCGCTACGGCGCGGTGGCCCGGTGCCGGAGTTAATTCAAATGGGTGACGTGATCGTTTTCGTTGAACATCGGGGCGGACATTTCCCCAAGACCACGCTGATCGGGATCAACGCGGGCCTCGAACTGGCGGCCAAGCGCGGCGGGAGTTGCAGCGCCGTGGTGGCGGGCGAAGGCGCCGACACGGTGGCGGCCGAGGTCGCCAAGTACGGCGTCGCGAGAGTGATCGTGCTTGAAGAGCCGCGCCTGGCGCATTACCTGGCCGACGCGGCGGCACAGGCGCTTGCCGCGCTGGTCAAGACCACCGGCGCCGAGACCGTGCTGGCAACGGCGACCGCGCTGGGCAAGGATCTGATGCCACGGCTGGCGGCGCGGCTCAACGTGCCGATGGCGTCCGAGATTATCGCGATCAACGACGACGGCACCTTCGTGCGCCCGATGTATGCCGGCAACGTGCTCGCGACCGTCGAACTCGACGGTCCGGTGCGGATCGTGACGGTGCGGGGCACGGCCTTCGACGCGGCCAAGCCGGCGGCGACGGTCGCGCCAATCGAGAAGGTGGCGGCCACGCTCGATCCCGCCGGGCTCAAGATGGAGTTCGTCGCCTTCAACGAGATCAAGAGCGACCGCCCCGAGCTGACCGAGGCGCGGATCGTGGTTTCGGGCGGACGCGGACTCAAGTCGGGCGAGAACTTCAAGAGCGTGCTCGAGCCGCTGGTCGATGAGATGGGCGCCGCGATGGGCGCGAGCCGCGCGGCGGTCGATGCGGGGTTCGTGCCGAACGATCTGCAGGTCGGACAGACCGGCAAGGTGGTCGCGCCGGAGCTATACGTGGCGGTGGGAATTTCGGGCGCGATTCAGCATCTGGCCGGCATGAAGGACTCCAAGACCATCGTCGCAATCAACAAAGATGAAGAGGCGCCGATCTTCAGCGTTGCCGATTTCGGGCTGGTCGCCGACCTGTTTAAGGCGGTACCCGAAATGGTCGAGGCGATGAAAAAGGTCAAGCACTGACC
>DATLRA010000092.1:0-21724 GCA_035534935.1 Binataceae bacterium (SeqCode) | reverse complement strand
CCTGCTCGAGGTCCTGCGCGACGTGCTGGGGATGACCGGCAGCAAGGAAGGATGCCTCACCGGCGATTGCGGCGCATGCACCGTGATCGTCGACGGGCGCGCGGTCTGCTCGTGCCTGATGCTCGGCGCGGAAGCGGCCGGCAAGCACATCACGACCGTCGAGGGACTCGCCAACGGGGCGACGCTACATGTGCTGCAGCAGAAGTTCCTCGAGCATGCGAGCCTGCAATGCGGCATCTGCACGCCGGGCTTCCTGATGTCGGCCAAGGCGCTGCTCGATCACAACCCCAACCCGACCGAGGGCGAGATTCGCTACGCGCTGGCGGGTAATCTGTGCCGATGCACGGGCTATGACAAGATTGTCAAGGCGGTCGTCGACGCGGCCCGGCACGGCGTGGGCGCGAGCCAGCACGGCAAGGTTCCCACGGAGTCGACGGCGGAAGTGACCCGCGACATCCTCGAAAGGGAGAAGAGGTAAAGTAGATGGCAGCTTCAACCAACGGTACCGAATACAAAATCATCGGCACCCGCCCGATTCGCCACGACGGCGTTGATAAGGTCACCGGCCGCGCCAAGTACGGCGCCGACTACACCTTCCCCGGGATGCTCTTCGGCAAGGTGCTGCGCAGCCCGCATGCCCATGCCGTAATCAAGTCAATCAACACCGACAAGGCGCGCGCACTGCCCGGCGTCAAGGCGATCGTGACCTCGGCCGACCTGCCGAAACTCGCCGATAAGATGGAAGCGGCGGGCGAGCAGGCGATCAACCTCAATCATCTGTCGATGAACATATTGGCCCGCGGCAAGGTGCTCTACGACGGCCATGCGGTGGCCGCCGTCGCCGCGACCAGCGGCCATATCGCCGACGAGGCGCTGCGGCTGATCGAAGTCGAGTACGAAGTGCTGCCGCCGGTGATGCTGGTCGATGACGCGATGAAACCCGGCGCCCCGATCCTGCTCGACTCGCTGCGCAACAAGGAAGACGGCCCCGACCAGCAGACCAACGTCGCCGCTCACATGCAATTCAAGCGGGGCGACGTCAACGAGGGCTTCAAGCAGGCCGACTATATAATCGAACGCGAATTCAAGACCGCGATGGTCCATCAGGGGTATATCGAGCCGCACAACGCGGTCGGTATCTACAACGCCGACGGCCATGCGACGATCTATTGCTCGACCCAGGGCACCTTCGTCGTGCGCTCGCTCACCGCTGCGGTGCTGGGAATTTCCGAGGGCAAGATCAAAGTCGTCCCGGCCGAGATCGGCGGCGGCTTCGGCGGCAAGACCACGGTCTATCTCGAACCGCTCTCGGTGCTGCTCTCCAAGCTCACCGGGGCGCCGGTCAAGCTCACCATGACGCGGGCCGAAGTGCTGCGCGCCACCGGGCCGACCTCCGGCTCGACGATTCGCTGCAAGATGGGCGCGACCAAAGACGGCATGCTGGTGGCCGGCCAATGCTGGCTGGCGTACGAAGCGGGCGCCTTTCCGGGTTCGCCGGTCGGCGCGGGCGCGATGACTATCCTCTCGCCGTACAACATCCCGAATATCCTGGTCGACGCCTACGACGTGGTCGTCAACCGGCCCAAGACGGCGGCCTATCGCGCGCCGGGCGCGAGCAACGCCGCGATGGCGTCCGAGACGGTAGTCGACGAACTGGCGGAAAAATGCGGCCTCGATCCGATCGAGTTTCGGCTCAAGAACGCTTCGCACGACGGCACGCCGCAGACCGTCGGACCTCCGTTCAAGAAGATCGGCATGATCGAGACGCTCGAGGCGATCAAGAACAGCGAGCATTACAAGTCGAAGCTGACCGGGCCCAACCGCGGCCGCGGCGTCGCCTCGGGCTTCTGGTTCAACGTCGGCCTGCAGTCGTCGGCGACGATCAACGTCCATACCGACGGCACCGTCAGCGTGGTCATCGGCTCGGTCGATATCGGCGGCACGCGCGCGGCGCAGGCGATGATCGCGGCCGAAGTGCTCGGCGTCGACATCAATGACGTGCGTCCGGTGGTCGCCGATACCGACTCGATCGGCCATACCGACGTGACCGGCGGCAGCCGCACCTGCTTCGCCACCGGATGGGCGGTCTATGAGGCCGCGCAGGACATCGTGCGCCAGCTCAAGGAGCGCGCCGCCAAGCTGTGGGAGAAGAAGCCCGAAGAGGTGGTCTTCGCCAACGGCATGCTCAGCCCGGCTTCGGGCAACGGCGTCAAGCCGATGTCGCTCAAGGAACTTGCGCCGCGCCTGGCCCGCACCGGCGGACCGATCGTCGGCCGCGCCACCATCAACGCCCGCGGCGTCGGTCCGGCCTTCGCCACCACGCTGGTCGATCTCGAAGTCGACCCCGACACCGCCAAGGTGCAGATCCTGCGCGTGACCGTCGCCCAGGACGTCGGCAAAGCGATCCATCCCGCCTACGTCGAGGGCCAGATGCAGGGCGGCACCGCACAGGGCATCGGCTGGGCGCTCAACGAGGAATACTTCTACGACGACAAGGGCATCCTGCGTAACACCGGATTGCTCGACTACCGGATGCCGACCTGCCTCGACCTGCCCGCGATGGAAACCATCATGGTCGAGGTGCCGACCCCCGGCCATCCACTGGGCGTCCGCGGCGTCGGCGAAGTGCCGATCGTGCCGCCACCGGCCGCGGTCGCCAACGCGATCTATCGCGCGACCGGCGTGCGTATGCTCGAACTGCCGATGTCGCCGCCGCGCCTGCTCAAGGCGATGCTCAAAAAGCGCGCGGCCAGCGACTCGCAGGCCGCCGCGGCCGACTGAGGCCGCCCGGCTGACCGCGCCTCGCAATGCGCGTCTCGTCGCGCATCTCAACGATTAATCCGGGCCGGACCTCCGCGGAGGTCCGGCCCCTTGTTCTGCAAATGGCAACCGTTGTAATCCCCGCCCTGCTGCGCAAACTGACCGACGGCAAGGAACGCGTAACCGTCGCGGGCCGCAACGTCGGCCAGGTAGTCGCCGACCTCAACCGGCAATTCCCCGGCATCAGCGAAAATCTGATCGAGGACGGCGAGATCAAGCCGTCGATCGCGGTCTCGGTCGACGGCGAGATGGGCACGGGCGGCGTGCTCGAGCCGGTCGGCGAGAGCAGCGAAGTCTTCTTCATCCCAGCGATCGGCGGCGGCTGACGCGCGCGCCTTCCGCCGTCGCCCGCGTGCCGCGCCACACTGGTCAGCGCACCAGCATCGGCGCTAGTACATTACTAACGATTGTAACGAACTAACGACGGTAACGACGGGCGTGTCGCCCGCCGCTTCAATCGCGCGGCTCGCGCGGAGGTCTGCCGATGACGCAACCCACGATCAAATCCGACTTCACGGTTATCGGTACGCGGCCGATTCGCCATGACGGTATCGACAAAGTCACCGGCCGCGCGCGCTACGGCGCCGATATTTCGCTGCCCGGGATGCTGCACGGCGCGGTGCTGCGCAGCCCGCACGCCCACGCCCGGATCCGCTCGATCGATGTAGCAAAGGCGCGCCGCCATCCGGGCGTCAAGGCGGTCGTCACCGGCGCCGATTTTCCCGAGGTCAAAGGCGTGATGGCGCAGGTCGGCGAGCTGATCGTCAACACGCATTATCTTTCGCTCAACGTGATGGCGCGCGGCAAGGTGCTCTACGACGGCCACGCCGTCGCGGCGGTCGCGGCGACCAGCCGGCACGTCGCGCTCGAGGCACTCGAACTGATCGAGGTCGACTACGAAGTGCTCACGCCCGTGATGAACGCCGAGGAGGCGATGAAGCCCGACGCGCCAGTGCTGCTCGAGGAATTGCGCACCAAACTGATGGAGCATCGCACCGACCCCGGTTCGGCCGAGGGGCCCGATCGACCGACCAACGTGCCCGGCCATATCCGTTTCGAGCGCGGCGATCTCGCGGCCGGCTTTCGCGCCGCGGCGCATATCGTCGAACGCGAATTCGTCACCGCCGCGGTCCATCAGGGCTATATCGAACCGCAAAACGCGCTCGCCATCTATGGCGCCGACGGCCACGTGACCATCCATTGTTCTACGCAAGGGTCGTTCAACGTGCGCACGCTGACCTCGAGCGTGCTTGGCATACCCGAGGGGAGTATCCGCGTGGTGCCCGCCGAGATCGGCGGCGGCTTCGGCGGCAAGACCACCGTCTATCTCGAGCCGGTGGCGACGATTCTGTCGAAGATCAGCGGGCGGCCAGTCAAGATGGTGATGTCGCGAGCCGACGTGCTGCGCGCCACCGGACCGACCTCGGGCACCAAGATGAAGGTGCGGATGGGGGCCACCCGCGACGGCACGATCACCGCCGCCGAAGTCTGGCTGGCCTACGAGGCCGGCGCGTTTCCCGGATCGCCCTTCGCGCCCGGCGCGATGTGCACGATGGCGCCGTACAACGTCGCCAACCTGCGCATCGATTCGTTCGACGTGGTCGTCAACCGGCCCAAGGTCGCCGCCTATCGCGCACCCGGATCGCCGGCCTCGGCGTTCGCCTGCGAGACCGTGATCGACGAACTCGCAACTCTATGCGGGATCGACCCGCTCGACTTCCGTATCTTGAACGGCGTCAGCGAGGGGATGCCGCAGCCGGCCGGGCCGCCCTACAAGCGTATCGGCTTTATCGAAACCTGCACGGCGATGCGCGAGAGCGCGCACTATCAGGCCAGGCTCGAAGGTCCCCATCGCGGACGCGGCGTGGCGGCGGGCTTCTGGTTCAACGGCGGCTTGCAGTCGTCGGCGACGGTCAATATCCACGGCGACGGCAGCGTCAGCGTGGTCACCGGATCCGTCGATATCGGCGGCTCGCGCACCACCCAGGCGATGATCGCGGCCGAAGTCCTGGGCGCCGATATCAACGACGTGCGCCCGGTCGTCACCGACACCGATTCGATTGGCCATACCGACGTGACCGGCGGCAGCCGCGTCGCGCTGGCCACCGGCATGGCGGTCTACGAGGCCGCGCACGACGCGCTCGCGCAATTGAAGGCACGTGCCGCGAAATTATGGGAGAAGCCTATCGGCGAGGTGCTGTTCGCGGCGGGAACCTTCAACGCGGCCGGCAACGGCGTCCCGCCGATGACGCTCAAGCAACTAGCCACGCGCCTCGCTCGTACCGGCGGCCCGATCGTCGGGCGCGCCACGCTCAACGCCGGCGCGGTCGGCGCCGTCGGCAACGCCTTCGCGGTCGCCTGCGTCGACGTCGAAGTCGATCCGGAGACCGCCAAGGTCCGCATCCTGCGCTGCTCGATCGCGCAGGACGTCGGCCGCGCGCTCCATCCCGGCTACGTCGAAGGCCAGATGCAGGGCGCGCTCGCGCAGGGTATCGGATGGGCGCTTAACGAAGAATATTTTTACGACGACAAGGGCATCCTGCGTAACACCGGATTGCTCGATTACCGCATGCCGACCTGCCTCGATCTGCCGATGATCGAAACGGTAATCGTCGAGGTACCCAATCCCCATCATCCGCTGGGCGTGCGCGGCGTCGGCGAAGTCGGCATCGTGCCGCCGATGGCGGCGGTCGCCAACGCGATTTACCAGGCGACCGGCGTGCGCATGACCGAATTGCCAATGGCGCCGCCGCGCCTGCTCAAAGCGATCGGCCAGCGCAGCGGCGCGACCCTCGATAGCCATGCGGCGGCGGCGGATTAAGGTCTCGATTTGAGTGTGAAAAATGAATTTTTATCGAGTTAAAGGGTAAAAAATGGCAAGATAAGCCAAGGACGCGCATGAAGGCCATTAGCTTTCGTCACGAAACCTATTGCAAGTCACGTAAAGTTGCGTACAATAGGACTTGCTAGCCGGGGTTTGCCCCCCCTTTTCCCGGTTGGCGGAGGGTCGAGCGGAGCAATCCGTTCGGCCCTTATCTTTTTTGGCGTGATCGACGATGGCGATCTATGCGCGCGGCGCGAACGCCGTCGGAGCAACTTGCGTGGCCATGCGATTCGAAGTGGCCCCGCCGGGAGGCCAACCGACAGATGCGGCTTCATCGCGATGCGCGATGAACCGGCGGAACGAGCTACCTGTTGAAGCGAACGTGCGGCGCGAAGAATTAGCGGTCGCGGCCCGATCCGTATCCGCCGCCGCCACCCGCACCGCCGCCACCAGTACGCGCCTGAGCTTCGTTGACGCGAATCGGACGACCCTTGATATCGCGGCCGTTAAGCTTCTTGACGGCGGCGTCGGCGGCCTCGTCGTTGGCCATCTCGACAAAGCCGAACCCGCGCGAGCGGTTAGTCGCGCGATCCATAATCACCTGCGAGCTATCGACTTGGCCCGCCTCTGAAAAGGTATCGTGCAGATCCTGATCAGTGACCGTCCAAGCCAGATTCCCGACGTACAACCTGCGACCCATGAACCCTTCCTCCAAGGCCCGGGATCCGCGGCTTTTGCCAGTGCCGAGCCCCATGGCCGATGCGATCGATGGGCCGAAGCGAAGCGGTCGCCAGACGATGAGAATTACTCAGAACGTCCGGCATTCGACCCTATTATACGGGTGCTTATAGCATCACTGCATGAGGTTGCATAGCGTCGAACTACTTGGCATCAGGTAGCAGCTATCGTCATTCGGCATACGCTATAGCGTTTCAATGGCGCATCCTCGCCCCTTCCAATTCATTCTCAGACCGCATTTCGACACCGTCCTTCGATCGACCCGGCCGACTAGCCGTCGGCTCGTGGGTCCACGCGGTAAGCGGTATGTCGACTTCGGATGGGGATATTTTGCGCCGTCAATCTCAGTAGAAAACATCCGTGGCGACGCGCATGCCCCGGAGGGCGATCGGCTGGACCACGTGATTGGCATCGCCGCAAGATCGCGAATCCGTGCGACGACGCGAATCCGTGGCGCGCCCGGCCGTTCGGCCCTGGCGGTCCAGGTGACAGGAGATCTGGCGCGGGCATTTGCTCCAGGTCCTGTGAACGATTCGGGCCGCTGGCTAATGCCGCATAGCATCGCCCGAATCGCGCCCACTATCGCCTTGTGACTAACCGCAGGCTTTCAAAATGGGACTTCCAACGGTGTCTTCATAGCACCATCGCAGACTTTGATTAGTCCTGTACAGCAATAGGCGTCGTGTGGAAATGGCGTTGCTAAAGACGCCAGCTTCCACGCGGAGTCCATTTAGGTAATCGAAAGGCGCTCGGCATGCCTCTCTCGCACGCTCATCAAACTGTTATCGGATGACTGAACTGGTTGGTCGGGCGCGCCGTGAATAGTTCGAATCCCTGTCCGGCGCGGCGAGCTCATGAAGGTCGCGGATCGCACTTGCGGACGATCGAATATCGAGAACATCGGGTAATATATACTGCCTTGCGGGCAGGGTATTCACTTCGTCGCCACGTACAGATGTACTTGAAATATAGAATTCAATTGTGTAGCGTACCTGATTAGTCTGCACGTTGTGCAAGGAGAGTATTGATGCCCCGCAGAAAAAATACCGCTGGAATGGCCTCGGCCTTCCATCAGGTGCAATCCCAGGCGCGCAGCTTGATGGCCACTCTGCAAAAGCAGATTCATGACAAGGAAGCGGAACTGAAGCAACTCAAGGACGAAGCCGCGAGCCTCAGTCAGATTACCGGCGGTGGCGGCAAAGCCCCAAGCGTCGCCGAGCCACGCGCCGTGGCGGTTCGCGAGGGCGGCAAGCGCGGCCGTATCGATTGGCGCGCGATATTGACTGAGCTACCCAAGCAGTTCAAGGCCGCCGATATTCGCACGATCCGCGGCGTAAAGGGCAAGCGCCCGTCCGAAATTTTCGCCGCGATTACCCGCTGGATCGAAGCCGGCACGGTCAGGCGCAAGGCGCGCGGAGTCTACGAGCGCGTCTAAGCCTCCGGGTTCCGGCACTGCGTGTTTGCGCGCGGGTCAACTACCTACAAGGCCGCGACGCCGCAAGACGTGACGCCCCAGTCGGCCTCTGGATCCGATATCCATTAGTCCTATACTTCGTGCTACGCGTCCGCCGCGCGATCATCATTATCGCCGGCGGCGCAAGCATGATTTGGAGATGCTTGACCGGTGGCCGTAAAGACCATTGAATGGCGCGCGGACCGCGTGCGCATGATCGACCAGCGCCTGCTGCCCAACCGCGAAGTGATACGCACTTACGCTGACTATCGCGGCGTGGCCGAAGCGATACGCACGATGGTGATTCGCGGCGCGCCAGCGATCGGCGTGGCGGCCGCGATGGGTGTGGCGCTGGGCCTCAAAGGCTATGCCGGCAAGCGCGCGCAGATTCGCTTCGCGCGGGTCGCGGCAACGCTCAAGGCGACGCGGCCGACCGCGGTCAACCTCGCCTGGGCGGTCGATCGGATGGGCGCGGTGCTCGCGGCAAATCTCGCGCTCGATGAGGCGGCGCTGTTTCGCCGGATACGCGACGAGGCCATCGCAATTTACGAGGGCGACCTCGCCGCCAACCGCGCACTGGGACGCCACGGCGCGGAGTTGCTCGGCGCCAATGCGACGATACTCACTCATTGCAACGCCGGGGCGCTGGCTACCGCCGGCTACGGAACCGCGCTCGGCGTGGTGCGCGCGGCGTGCGAGGCGGGCAAGGCGATCAGCGTATTCGCCGACGAGACGCGGCCCTTCCTGCAGGGCGCGCGGCTGACGGCTTGGGAGCTGCACAAGGACCATATTCCGGTAACCGTGATCGCCGACAACATGGCGGGCAGCGTGCTGCGCGGCGGAACTATCGACTGCGTAATCGTCGGCACCGATCGCACGGCGGCCAACGGCGATGTGGCTAACAAAATCGGCACCTATCCGCTGGCCGTGATGGCGCGCCGCCACGGCGTGCCCTTTTATGTGGCCGCCCCGCTCTCCTCGATCGATCTGGGATGCGCCAATGGCGCGGCGATTCCGATCGAACAGCGCGCGGCGACTGAAATTAACGAATTCGCCGGCGTGCGGATCACGCCCAAGGGCATCGCCGTCTTCAACCCGGCCTTCGACGTCACCCCGGCCGCACTGGTCAGCGCGATTATCACCGAGCGCGGGGTGGCGCGGGCACCCTATCGGCGCAGCCTGGCGGCGCTCAAACGCGGTCGCTGAGCGCGGCCCG
This sequence comes from Binataceae bacterium (SeqCode), assembly GCA_035534935.1. Classification (GTDB taxonomy): domain Bacteria; phylum Desulfobacterota; class Binatia; order Binatales; family Binataceae; genus JADMIL01. The sequence continues at coordinate 12,673 of DATLRA010000092.1, read as the reverse complement.
AATCGCTTTAGCGGCGGCGCTCGATCAATTGCGCAAGGCCGTCGCCGAGCAGATTGAAGCCGAGCACCGAGAGCCCAATCGCGACGCCGGGCGCGGTCGTCAGATGCGGCGCGACCAGGATAAAGGCCTGCCCGGCCTCGAGCATATTGCCCCAGGTCGGCGCCGGCGGCCGCGCGCCGAGCCCCAGAAACGAGAGCGCGGCTTCCGCGATAATGATCCCGCCGACGCCAAAGGTCGCCTGCACGGCGACCGGTCCCGCAATGCCCGGCAGCAGATGACGGATCAGCAGGCGCGACGGCCGCGCCCCGAGCGCGCGCGCCGCCTCGACGTATTCGCGCTCGCGCAGCGACAGGACCTCGCCACGCACCAGGCGCGCATAGCCGGTCCAGCCCATCGCGGTCAGCGCGACGATCAGGTCGGCCAGCCCGGGGCCCAAGATCGCGGCGAGCGCGATCGCCAGCAGAAATCCCGGAAACGCCAGCACCACGTCAATCGCCCGCATCACCAGGTTGTCGACCCGCCCGCCGGCCAGCGCGGCGGCGCCGCCGATCAGCGTGCCGATCGCGAGCGAAATCGCGGCGACCGCCGTCGACACGCCGAGCGAGAGCCGCGCCCCCCAGACAATCCGTGCGAGCATGTCGCGGCCGAGCGAATCGCATCCGAGCCAATGGTGCGCGCCGGCTCCGGCCAGCGCATGGCGCAGATCGATCGCGTCGGGATTGGCGCGCACGATCAGCGGGCCGAAGATTGCGATCGCGGCGAGCAGGGTGACCAGCGTGCCGCCGGCCGCCAGCGAGGGATTGCGCCGGATCGAATTCATTCGAGCCGGATCCGCGGGTCGGCCGCGCGGTACAGGAAATCGGTCACCAGGTTGACGATCACGTAACTCAGCGCAAAAGTCAGCACGCAGCCCTCGACCAGCGGATAGTCGCGGTTGTTGATCGCGGTGATCAGCAGGCGGCCCAGGCCGGGCCACGAAAAAATCATCTCGGTGATAATCGACCCGGTGAGCAGGGCGCCCGCCTCCAGCCCGATCAGCGTGATTACCGGCGTGAGCGCGTTGCGCAGGCCGTGGCGAATCAGCGCCGCGCGCCGGCTCAAGCCCTTGCTGCGCGCCGTGCGCATGTAGTCGGCGCCGATCACCTGCACGAGGCTCTGGCGCAACATCCGCGCGACGATCGCGGCGAGCGCCGTGCCCAGCGTGATCGCCGGCAGCACCAGATGCGCCAGGCCGCCGCGCCCGGTCAGCGGCAGCCATCCGAGGTCGAGCGAAAAGACGATCATCAGCAGCGGACCGAGGTACAGATGCGGCACCGAGATGCCCAGGATTGCGAAGCCCATCGCACCGAGATCGCCCGCACCGCCGGGATTGGCGCCGGCGATCAGGCCGAGCGGAAAGGCGATCAGCAGGGCGGCGAGCAGCCCGGCCGCGGTGAGCTCGAGGGTCGCGGGAAAGCGCTCGCGGATCAGGCGCGCGACCGGCTCGTGCTGGGAGATCGATTGCCCCAGGTCGCCGTGCGCCAGCCCGTAGAGAAACCCAACATATTGTTGTCCCATGGGCCGGTCGAGCCCGAGCACGTGGCGCATCTGAGCGACGTCGGCCGGCGCCGCGTAATCGCCGAGCATCGCACTCACCGGATCGCCCGGCACCAGGTGAATCAGCGCGAAGGTCAGCGTGACGACCCCCAGCGCGACCGGCACGAGCGCCAGCAGGCGGCGCGCGAGATAACGAATCACTGCGCCGCTCGCCGCGGGCCGCGCGGCGCGCCGTACGCCGCCGCGGCGAGCGAGAGCAGGCTGCCGTTGGGATAGGGCGCGAAGCCCGCGAGCCGGCGATTGTAAGCGGCGACGTTATCGATCCACCACAGCGACACGTAGGGCAGGTCGTCCGCCGCAAGCTGCTGGACCGTGCCATAGATCGCGCGGCGCGCGGCCGGGTCGAGCGTCGCGTCGCCCTGCTCGACCAATTGGTCCATGCGCGGATTGGCGTAGTCACCGCGATTGTTGCCGCCGTGCGCCGGCATCATCCGCGAGTCGAAGATCGCGTAGTACTGATGCGGGTCGCCGACGCCGACCCATTGGCTCGCCGCCAGATCGAAATTGCCGTTGCGCAAGTCACTGTAAAAGGTCGCGAAATCGTTGATATGAATATCGACCGCGACGCCCACCCGCAGCAGCATCGCCTGAATCGCCTGCGCCAGCCGGCTGCCCTCGGGCGTGGTCTTGTAGACCAGCCGCAGCGGACGCGCGCGCGCCTCGTAGCCGGCTGCCTCGAGCAGCGCGCGGGCCTTGTCCGGATCGTACGGATAGCGCGTCACGGCGCCGTCGTAGGCCCAATCCTCGGGCGCAAGCATCCCGCTCGCCACGCGGGCGTTGCCGCGCAGGAGCGACGCGACGATCGCCGCGCGGTCGATCGCATAGGCGATCGCCCGGCGCACGCGCGGGTCGCGCAGGCGCGCGTCGCGGAAATTGAAGATCAGATACTGGTAGGTGGTGCCCGGCGATTTGACGATCGTCAGATCGGGCTTCGCGGCGAGATACGGAATTAGCTCGGGCTGCACGCCGTCGTTTTCGGTGAAGTCGCAGATCCCTTCGGCCAACTCGAGCACGCGCACGGTCGCGTTGGGCACAATCTTGAAAACGATCCCGGGCACGCCGCCGGCCGCGTACGAACTATACGCATTGCGCGCCAGCGTGACCGACTCGTCGCGGCGGAAATCCGCAAGCGCAAACGGACCGCTGCCGGCCGGCGCAATCGCCGCACCGGCGCCGGGCGCGGGCGTGTCCGCCGGAACGATCCCGAGCATCGCCATTTCGAGCGCCGGCGCGTAGGGCCGCCGGGTGGTCATGACGATCGTATAGTCGTCGGCGGCGCGCAGCGTGGCGAGTTCGGCAAAGCCGGCGCGCTTGATCGATTGGGTGGCCGGATCGAGCACCGAAGCGTAAGTGTACTGGACGTCGCGTGCGGTCAGCGGACGGCCGTCGCTGAAGCGCACGCCGTGGCGCAGATGGAAGATGATTTCGACCGGCGACGGCCGTTCGATAGACGCGGCGAGATCGCCGTAGAAATGGCCGTCGCGGCCGATGCGCACGAGCGAATCATAAATCAGTTCGGCGACCCGCTCGGAGATCGCGTCGGCGGCGATGCGCGGATCGAGCGCGGCCGGCGAGGTATTGATATCGACCTGGAGATAGCCCGATGGCGTCGCGGGCGCCGGTTTCGCGCAAGCGCCGCAGATAATCGCACACCATGCGGCGAGCGCCGCGATCGCGCATGCACGCCTGCGCGCGGCTTGCCGGCCTCCTCCCGCCACCGTCTCCATCGACCTCCTTGGGCTGGTCCGTGCCGAGGCGAATAATAGCAGAACGATCGCCGGCGGGCGCGCGGCGTGTATGCGGAACTTGCGGGTCGCGCGCGCGGCGCAAATACAACGGCGCAAAATCCGCGGATGAGGAGGCGGCTATGGCTGCGGCGCATGGATGGCGCGAACGGGTGACGCTCGCGCAGGGCGACTTGACCGAGGCGCGGGTCGACGCGATCGTCAACGCCGCCAATGCCGAACTGATCCTGGGCGGCGGCGTCGCCGGCGCGATTCGCACGCGCGGCGGTCCGTCGATTCAGGCTGAATGCGATCGCCTAGGGCCGATCCCGTTAGGCGAGGCGGCGATTACCGGCGGCGGACGGCTCGCCGCACGCCACGTGATCCATGCCGCGAGTATGCGGCTGGGTGAGCGCACGGCCGAGGATAATCTGCGCGCCGCGACGCGCAACGCGCTGATGCGCGCGCATGAGCAGGACCTCGAGTCGATCGCCTTTCCGGCGATCGGCACCGGGATCGCGGGCTTTCCGCTCGAGCGCTGCGCGGTCGTGATGCTCACTGAGATTCGCGGCCATCTGCGCGCCGCAACGTCGCTTCGGATCGTCGCGATCGTGCTTTTCGACGAGCCGTCGCTCGCGGTCTTCGCGCGCACGCTCGCGGCGATGGAGGACTGAGGAAACGAACGGCGCAGCGACGCCGATCAATGCATCGCGGAGGCGCCGCCGGGGCGCGCGCCGCGCGCGCGGTTGAACAGCAGGAACGACGGGATCATCAGGACGGTCATAGCGGCCAGCACGCGATAGATATCGTTGAAAGCGAGGATCGCGGACTGCTGCTGGATCATCCCGTAGACCATCCCAAGGCCCTGTTTCTGGCCGCTCACGATTTCCGGCAGGTACTGGAAAATCGGCGCGCCCGGCGATCGCGAACCCCTCCCGCTCATCCGCCACGCGTCGAAGACCGAGAAATGCTGCACCAGGTAGGCCTGATGAATCTGCTGATTGCGCAGCAGCATATTGGTCATATATGCGATGCCGACCGCGGCGCCGGTATTGCGCATCATGTTGTAGAGGCTCGCCGCGTAGCCCATCCGTTCGCGCTCGACGCACGACAGCGCCGCCGCCGAGAGAATCGGAAAGCACAGGCCGAGGCCCAGGCCGAGCACCACGCCGGGCCAGATAATCTCGACCATGCCGACGTCGAGGGTCCAGTGCGCCATCATCCACAGACCGATGGTCATCAGGGTGAAGCTCACACCGATCAGGCGCTTGTTGTCGTAGCCGGCGCGGGCGACCTGTCCCGCGATCATCATCGAGGTCATCGCGGCGAGCGCGCGCGGCGCCATCACGAGGCCGGCGCGCCACGCTGTGTAGCCCATGAATTCCTGCAGAAAAATCGGATTCAGCAGGCCCGTGCCGAACAGCACGAAGCTCAGCACTGTCACCAGCCCGATCGCGATCGTGAACTGCCGGACGCGCAGGATGCGCAGTTCGATAATCGGATCGCTGAAGTGCAGCTCGTGGTAGATCAGCAAGACCATCGCGGTGGCCGACGCGGCGGTCGCCCATACGACCCATTGCGAATGGAACCAGTCGGCGCGCTGGCCGCGATCGAGCACAATTTGCAGCAGGCCGAGGAAGACGGCGAGAGCCGCGATACCGAAGTAATCGACGCGGCGGCCGGCGGGCCGATTGCGCATGTAGTCGGGATCGTGCACGAAGACCGAGACCATCGCGAAGGCGATCGCGCCGACCGGCAGGTTGATATAGAAGTTCCAGCGCCAGTCCCAGTTGTCGGTGATCCATCCGCCGAGCGTCGGGCCGAGGATCGGCGCGCACATCAGGCCGACGCCCCACATCGCCATCGCGAGTTGCTGCTCCTCGGGCGGAAACGTCTCCATCAGGATCGCCTGTGACGAGGGCAGCATCGCCGCACCCGCGGCGCCCTGCATCAGGCGAAACACCACAATCTGGGTGAGCGATTGCGCCGCGCCGCACAGGCCCGAGGCGACCACGAAAACAAATACAGAAGTGAGAAAATAGCGCTTGCGTCCGAAGCGCGAGGAGATCCATCCGGTCATCGGAATCATGATGCCGTTGGCCACCAGGTAGCTCGTCAGAACCCAGGCGATCTCGTCGACGCTCGCCGAAAAGGTGCCCTGCATATGGGGCAGCGAGACGTTGACGATCGAGCTGTCGAGTACCTCGAGCGTCGTGCCGAGCATCACGGCGACGGCGATTAACCACTTATGTGTGGGTTTCGCCGCGTCGACCGTGCTATGCGCGGCGAGCGAAGCCGCTTCCATGTCTCCCCCGCCACGGCGCGATTCCCCAGCGCCGCTGCGCGTATTGTAGCCGGACTGTGGCTAATGTGAAGGGTAATTCTTATCGGCCGCGATCGCCACTATGCGACACCCGTCTAAAGGCGTCCGCGGTGTGCTACACGATGGCGATTTTTCTGCGCTGCGGACGCGCGAAGCAGCTCACCCCGCATCTAGCGCGCGGCCAGCTTGCTCACCGCGCCTTCGACCACTGTGCCTTTGAAGAAATCCGGATTGGCCGCGGTCCAGAATTCGGCCGCGTCGGTGAACACCAGCGCGCGGAAATCGTCCTCGCTCATCACACCGTGCTCGACCATTTCATAGGCTTCTTCAGCCGCCTCGGCCATTTCAGGAACGTCCCAATGGCCCAGGTCGGAGCCGTATAGCACGTGCAGCCGCGCGCCGAAGGGCGAGCCCTTGCCGTCGAAGGCGAGCGCGTTGAGCGGGTCGTCGCCTTCGCATCCGAAATAAAAACGCCGGGTGAAAATGTCGCGCAGATCTTCGGGCCGGGTGATGCCGCTCGGGCCCCATTCGTCGAGCAGCGCGGGATCCTCGCCGCGGCTCATCAGCCCCTTGAAGCTGGCCAGCATCTCGGCCGCGCGGCCGGGGAACTCGCGCATGCCGTAGCGGCCGGCCAGGTCGGCAAAGAGGGCGTCGTCGATGCCGGCCGGGTTGTAATTTTCGATCGCGATGCGATTGCGCTTGTGCCAATGCGAAATCGCGTCGCAGTAGAGATTGCGCGCCCAGGCCACGCCGCCCTCCATGAAGGCGAAGCGCAACTCCGGAAACCGCTGCGGCACACCGCCCATCAGCAGGCCCCGGCAGACCGCGTCCGCGCTCGAGGCGAAGTTGCCCAGATGGTTATGGACGTAGTTCGACGGCGTCGCGCGGCTGCCCCATCCGTAGCCCACCGAATGGAAAGTCGGCGAGACTTTGAGCTCGAGGCATTTCCTCCACACCGGATCGTAATCGTATTCGCTGTCGAGTCCGTAGGTATCGATCCACGACGAGTAGCGCGCGGCCTCCGGCGAGATGCGCTGCGCGATTCCGACCGGACGGCGCACGTAACTCGCCATCATCACGGCGCGCAGACCCAGCTCGCCGACCGCGTACTCGAGTTCCTCGATCGCCTCGCGTGGCGTATGCATCGGGATGGTCGCAACCGGGATCAGCCGGTCGGTCAGCCCGGCAAACATGTCGGCCTTCATCCGGTTGAGCGCGCGCGCGGCGGCGCGGCGCACCTCCTCATCCTCCATGTTCATCGCGAGCAGCCCCAAGGTCGGATAGACCACCGAGACGTCGAGCCCCATCTCGTCCATCCGCTCGTGAAACAACTGCGGCATCAGCGCGGTCGCGAGGTCGCGCGTGTTGCGCGCGGGACAGCCCCACCAGGTCGGCCGGATCACGCGGCGATCATGCCGTTCGGCGGGCGAGAAATCGCGCCAGCGCGGATCGAGAAAGCCATCGAAGAAAACCGCCTTGAAGCGATCGATAATCCGCGCTCCGGCCACCGCCGCGATGTAATCCTGGAATAGCGCCGGCAGCTCCATCTGATGGCCATCGGAATCGATAATCGGGTGCTTCAGGCGCGCGCGGATCGCGGCCGACTTCGATGCGTGAGTGGTTGCCATCCGGCGATCCTCCTGAGGTGTATGGCGATGCGCGGGCGGCTGTGCGCGAGCGCGGCCTAACGCGAGGGCGGGTCAATTGGCAGTTGAACGATCAGGTTGAGCCCCCAACCCTCGTCAACCCGCGCCTGGATCTTGCCGCCGTCGGCCTCGACCAGAGCGTGCGCGATATAGCGCCCGAGTGCCGACGATCGCGCGCCATCGACGGCCAGGTTGGGCCGCGCGAAAATATGCGCGATTTCGTTGGGCGTCGCCTCAGGGCCGGTGTCGCTCACCTCGACGATGATCCAGTCGCCGCGCTGCGTGGTCTGCAGGCGCACCTCGCCGGCCGGCGTGCGCCGGATCGCGCTGGTCAGCAGGTTGGCGATAATCCGTTCGAGATGCAGCGGGTCGAGATTGGCGCGCGGCAGACCGCCCAGTTCGATCCGCATGCGCAGCCCCTTGAGCCGCGCCTCGATATTGCAATGATCCGCGGTCTCGGCCACCACCGCGTTGGCGTCGACCACGCGCCAGTTAGGCCGCAGCCGCTGCTCCTCGAGCAGGTAGAGGTCGAGCACATTCTTGACCAGCAGATCCATCGAGGTAGTCGTCGACCATACGCGCGAGAGCAGATTGCTGCGCTCTTTGTCGTCGAGTTCATCCTCGACCAGCAAGGTGACCAGCCCGACCAGCGTCGCCAGCGGATTGCGGATGTCGTGCGTCATGGTCGAGATCTGCGTTTCGCGAAAGGCCGCCGCCTCGGCCAACTGGATTAGCTGGCGGCGCAGCCGCCGCCGGTAGCGATCGAGAAACACCGCCGTGAATTGCGACAGCGTCAGCGCGGCCAGCAAGCCGAGCATGCGGTGGATCTCGAACGGACGGCCGAGCGGGATCGCGGCTTCGGCGAGCACGAACAGGATGAAACACGCCAGGTTGAGCGCCAACTGCCAGCGCCAGCCCCAGATCACGAATGCCGCCGTCGCGAACGGACAAAGAATTATCGTGATGTAACGGGTGTTTGGCTCATGCGTGACCTCGCTGATCCGGATCACCAGCGCGATCATCGTGATGCAGGTGAGCAGCGACCACAGCCGCCAATGGGCGCGGAAGCCGGGCAGCCAGGTCAGTCCGAAAAAGGCCAGTACGGTGGCCAGCGCGATCCAGTGATAGGGCGAGACCTCGATCGATCCCGACAACAGATGCGTGCGCGAATCGACCGCGATATACGCGATAAGAAAGAAAACCCCGATCGGCCCCGACTTCTTGAGAATGTCAATCGCTTCGAGGTTGTCGTCGAACTGCTCTTCGATCTGCCGCGGTGTGACGCGCGGCGGACGCGGCTGCGGCGCCGCCGGCGGACCGGCGCTCTTGCGGGTCCCACCGACGCCCGTCCTCGCTGATGCTGTTGCCCCCACGTCTATAATCCCTACGCGCCGCCCCGCAATCCTTCAAGTGCATCCGTCATCGCCCCCAGCGCGAAGTCGACCTCCGTATCCGCGATCGTCAACGGCGGCGCCATCCGCACCACCCGATCGGCGTTGAGCGTCCAGTTGATAATCACCCCGCGCGCGATCGTCGCGGCAACAAATCGATGGGCCGTCCCGGCCTGCGCGAATTCGAGCCCGGCCAGCAGGCCGATGCCGCGCAGCGCCACGATTTCCGTCCCCACTAGCCCGGCGAGCCGCGCCCGCAACGCCATACCGACGCGTTCGGCCCGCTCCCAAAGCCGCTCCGCCACGATCACCTCGAGCGCCGCCAGTCCGGCCGCGCACGACAGCGGATGCCCACCGAAGGTCGTAATATGGCCGAGCGGCGGATCGTGCGCCAGTTTCGCCATCAATTCGTCGCGTCCGGCAAATGCGCCCAGCGGCAGCCCGCCGCCAAGCGCCTTGGCCATCACGACCAGGTCGGGCACGACCCCGCTATGCTCCATCGCAAAGAGCCGGCCGGTGCGGCCCAGCCCCGTCAGCACCTCGTCGAAGATCAGCACGGCGCCGGTCCGATCGCAGCGCTCGCGCAGCGCCAGCATGAACTCGCGCGACGGTATCCGCACGCCGCCCTCGGCCTGCACCGGCTCAACCACCACCGCCGCGACGCTGTGGTCGATCGCCGTGAGCGCCGCCGCGTCACCATACGGCAGATGGCGCACCGGACCGGGTAGCGCTCCAAACGGCGCGCGAAACGCCGCGTTACCCATCAGCGCGAGCGCGCCCATCGTGTCGCCATGATAGGCGCCGTCGAAGGCGACGAACCCGTCGCGTCCGGTATGCTTGCGCGCGGTTTTCAGCGCGCCCTCGATCGCCTCGGCGCCGCTGTTGGTGAAATAAACCCGGCCGAGCGCCGGCGGCAGCAGCTCCGCGATCCGCGCGGCCAAGCGCGCCTGCGCTGCGATCACGTACTCGCCATAGACCATCACGTGCAGATGGCGGCGCGCCTGCTCCGCGATCGCGGCGAGCACCGCCGGATGACCGTGGCCGAGCGCGCTCACGCCGATCCCGGCGATAAAATCGAGATAGCGCCGCCCGTCCGCGGCGTACAGCCAGGCGCCCTCGGCGCGCACGATTTCAAGCCCGATCGGCGCCGCCGAAGTCTGCGCCAGATGGCGCGTGAAATCCTCGCGCGCGCCACTCATCGCGCACCGCCCATCAGGCGCAGAAACCCGCCGCCGCCGTGCGGCCATCCGATCGGCGGCGATTGCATCGCACCCGGCGCGCACCGCCAGGTCACGCCGCATCCATCGATCAGGCGGGCGAACTCGCCGGCGCGCGACGGCGGCGCGGCCAGCGCAAGCGCTTCGAGCCGGCCGGCCGCGGGGTCCAGCCGAATTTCCAGGTCGTCGAGGTCAATGAACGGCGAAACCGTCACCGTGCGGAAGCCGGGCGACGGCGTAAAGCTCGCGCCGGCGTCGTGGATCACCGTCCAGCCGAAGCTCTGCCCGGCGATGCCCCCCTCGATCAGCTCGACCGCGGCGCCACCGATCGCCCGCCACCGGGCACTTTCGCGCACCCGCCGAAGCGCGGCCGCATCCTCGATCGCGTAGCGCCGCGGCGGCGGAAACTTCACCGCGAAGCGCTCGAGCGCGTCGGCCACGATGCGGGCGAAATCGCGCGAGCCGTCGCGGTCGCCGGCCGCGCGCCCGGTCTCGACGAAGATATGCTGCGGCGAGAGACAGCCCAGTTGCTCGCCCAGGCTAACGTCGCGCGCGATCGCGCCCGCGACTTCATCTGCGATCGGCCCGGAAGCAAATTCCGCGCTGACGATCGCGCCGCTCATGCGATGGCCAAAGCCAATCGCCGCGCCGCCAATGACTTTCGCGCTCGGCCCGGCGCCGGCGTCAGCGTTGAGTTCGGCGAGCGTCCCGTCGTCGCCATAGGCGACCAGCCAGCCGCACGCTGCTCGCAGCGCGGCATTCGCCGCGGCGTCATCGCGGCTCCAGTTGAAGACCGCAAGGCGCGCGCCAACCTCGGCGTCGGCCAGCGCAATCGACCGCGCAAATTTGGCGAAGAAAACCGGCTCGGCGGTCGCCGTCTTGATGATCAGGCCGCAGCCGGCGACCAGCCCGATCGCGACCTCATGCAGCCCGGCACCCGGCACATTACCCGCCATCACGAGCGCGCCGAGTTCGCCGCGCGCGGCCGGCGCGCCTTGCGCAAGCGCGTCGAGGGCCCCGCGCGAAAAAGGCGCGAGCACGGCGGCGATCGATTCGTCGAGCAGCGCCTCGGTATAGCCCCACGCGGCGGCGATTTCGGCGACGGTCTCGGCCCGCGGCGGAAAACGGCGGTCGCGCCAGCGCTCACCGGCATCCGCGATCGCCGAGGCGATCCGCGCCGCCGGAATCGGGCGATAGAGCGCCGCCACGATACGCTCCGCCGCCGCGCCGATTTGTCCGGCGAGTGCGCCTGGCGCAATCGCCCGAGCTTGTGTTTCGCCGCTTTGGTTGGTGGCGCGCGCGGCGCTCGGTGGCTTCATCGCGGCCGCTCCGCCTCGCGCGGCGTCGGAACCTGCGCCATCGCAACCCGCGCGAACTCGTCGATACTCAAGGCACAGCCGCGCGCGCCGCCCGCCGCGGCCCGTCCGATTAGCGCCACCGCGCCGTCGCGCACCGCGCCAAAATCCTCGGTCATTACCGCCGAAATCGAGCCCACGTTGGCGAGGTCGAAGAACGCGATCATTCCGACCCGCCCGGGGCCGGCGGGCGCGAGCGTCACCGGGTCGAGCGTGATCGCGCGCAGCCACGGCGGCCCGAGCTTCATCCTGAAACCCGGCGGCGCGACGGCCGCGGCGGAGTTAAACGGCGTCGCATCGTACAGTTGCGAGCACATCTCAGTCATTCCGTATTCGTTGATCACCAGCGCCGGCGCGAGGCCCAGCGTGCGGCCGGCCTCCGCGATCACTTCCGTGGCGGTTAGCGGAATCGACTGACCCTTGGCCCCGCCGGTATCCATCAGGCGCGAGCCCGCGGCAAGCCGCAGATTGCGTCGGCGTCCACCGATCGCGCGGACCAATGCCGCAAACGCGGCGGTGGTCGCCAGGATACATACCGGTCTGCCGATCGCTTCCGCCGCCGCCAGAAAATCGAGCGCCGCCGCGCCATCGACCCCGCCGGCAGTCGCCGCGCATAACGTCGGATCCGCGCCAAACTCCTCGATACACCAGCTAATCATCGCCGAGAGCGACGATTCGGGCATCCGATCGGCGGTCGGATGCAGCGCCAGCATCGCCATTCGCCGTCCGTCCGTAAACAGCATCCGGCGCAGATGGGCGATCGCGCTGGCGCGATAAATTTCGGGTCGCGGCACCAGATGCCGTCCGCGTTCGCCGAAACCGATACTCGTGCCGCTCGTCATAAAAACACGCCGCTTCGCCGCGGTGGCCTCGGTGCGATTCTCGATTCGCGCGTGCTTGAAGGCGACCGTGCTGACCGCCGGGATTTCCGCCACGGTGCGCACGGTGGCCGGTGTCACGCCACGGCCGCGGCAATATTCGCGATAGGGAAGAACCTCGGCAAACTGATAGCGAAATACCTCGAGCGCCAACGGTTCGAATTGTTCCGGGCGGGGCTCATGGATGAACGACAGTACTGCGTCGTATATCGACATTTGAACGAGTCGCGCGCGCGATCGGCTGGAGCGTACGACCGGCTGCTGCGCTCGATAGGATGATGGCATCAGCGCGCGGGACCGTACAATGCCACGGCATGGGCGGCAGATCTGTAAAACGCAGCAATTACCACGCATTATCTGTCCGTATTTAACTCGATTCGGCGATCTGCTAAAAAATTAGGCGGGGAACGGATGTCGCCTCGGAGGGGCACATCGAATGAGAAAGTTTATTGCGGGTGTGGTGGTGGGATTCCTGGTGAGTTGCGGGATCGGGTTTGCGGCGACGAGTTTCGATCATAACGGGCTCTTCTGGAACAAGCTCGA
>DATLRA010000091.1:0-18346 GCA_035534935.1 Binataceae bacterium (SeqCode) | reverse complement strand
CGACGAGGACAGCGTCTCGATGGCGGCCGAGGCGCTGCGCGACGCGCTGAAGGCGGCGCCGTCGCCGGCGGTCACTTCGCTGACCTACGCGACCACCACGCCGCCGTACGCCGAGAAGCTCAACGCCGCCCTGGTCGGCGCCGCCGCGCAACTGCCGGCCGAAATCCGCGCCAACGATTCGACCGGTTCGGTGCGCGCCGGACTCTCGGCGATGCTGCAGGCGGCCGAGTCGGTCGCGGCTTCGGGCGGGCAGGCCGCGGTCGCGCTGGCCGATTGCCGGCTGGGCGCGCCCGAAGGCAAGCTCGAACAGTCGGGCGGCGACGGCGCGGCGGCCTTTATCTTCGGCACCGAGAATGTGCTGGCCGAGGTCGAGGCGAGCGCGTCGCTGACGCGCGAATACCTCGACACCTGGCGCGCGCCGGGCGAGCGCTTTGCCCATTCGTGGGAAGAGCGCTTTGCGCTGACCCAGGCCTACAGTCCGCTATTTAAAAAGATCATCCATGACGCGCTGGCCAAGGCCAAAGTCGCACCCGGCGATCTGGCCAAGATCGTCCTCGACGCGCCCAATCAGCGCGCCGCCGAGGAGATGCTCAAGGAGCTCAAGCTCGATCCCGCCAAGGTCGCCGATTCGCTGGCGCTGACCGTCGGCCAGGCCGGCGCGGCCCATGCGGCGCTGATGCTGACGGCGGTGCTGCCCGCGGCCAAGCCCGGCGATCGGATCCTGGTCGCGACCGTCAGCGACGGCGCCGACGCGATGGTGCTGCGGGTGATGCCGCCGGCGGCGGCCTTCCGCCCGGTCCATTCGGTCGGCCGGATGGTCGAGTCCAAGGGCGACGTGAGCTATGGCAACTATCTCAAGTGGCGCGAAATCCTGCCCACCGAGCCGCCGCGCCGGCCCGACCCGGACCGTCCGGCGGGACCTCCGATGATGCGTTCGGCGCGGTGGAAGTTCGGCCTCGTCGGCTCGCGCTGCACCGCCTGCGGCACGCCGCAACTGCCGCCGCAGCGGGTCTGCGTCAAATGCCGCGCATTTGATAAGATGGAGCCCTATGGATTCGCCGATCGCACCGGACGCATCGCCACCTACGCGATCGATCGGCTGGCCTATTCGCTCAATCCGCCGACGGTCAACGTGGTGATCGACTACGACGGCGGCGGGCGTTTCCTGTGCGAGATGACCGATTGCGAGCCCGACAAGGTCGCGATTGGCGACGAAGTCGAGATGACGTTCCGGCGGCTCTTTACCGCCGACGGCGTGCATAACTATTTCTGGAAGGCGCGCCCCCGGCGCTGACCGGATCGGGATCAGGAGGAATTTTTCATGGCGAGTCGAGGAATCAAGGATCGTGTCGCGATTATCGGGATGGGCTGTACCAAGTTCGGCGAGCATTGGGACAAGAGCGCCGACGACCTCATGATCGAGGCGGCCTACGAAGCCTACGCTTCGGCCGGCGTCGCGCCCGAAGACGTCGACGCCTACTGGCTCGGCACGATGGGCTCCGGCGTCTCGGGGCTGACGCTCTCGGAGCCGCTCAAGATTCAGTACAAGCCGGTCACCCGGGTCGAGAACATGTGTGCGACCGGCTCCGAGTCGCTGCGCCAGGCCTGCTACGCGGTGGCCTCGGGCGCGTTCGACATCGCGATGGCGATCGGGGTCGAAAAGCTCAAGGATTCGGGCTTCTCGGGCCTGGTGATGACCAATCCGCCCAACGACGGCACGCCGGCCTCGATGACTCCGCCGGCGCTGTTCTCGCTGCTCGCCCCGGCCTATTTCAAAAAGTACGGACTCGATGCGGATAAGGGCAAGGACGTGCTGACGCGCATTGCCTGGAAGAACCATCGCAACGGCGCGCGCAATCCCAAGGCCCAATTCCAGAAGGAAGTGCCGCTCGAGGTGATCAAGAACTCGCCGCGCATCGCCGACCCGCTCGGCATCATGGATTGTTCGGGGGTCTCCGACGGCTCGGCCGCGGCGATCGTGGTGCGGGCTGAGGACGCGCACAAGTACTGCAAGAACCCGATCTATATCAAGGCGCTGTCGTTCGTCGCCGGACCGGGCGAAGGGCCGCTCTCGCAGGAGTACGACTTCACCACCTTCCCCGAAGTGGTCGCCTCGGCGCGCGACGCTTACGCCCAGGCCGGTATCACTAATCCGCGCGAGCAGATCAGCCTGGCCGAAGTCCACGACTGCTTTACCCCGACCGAACTGGTGCTGTGCGAAGATCTCGGCTTCAGCCCGCGCGGCACGGCGTGGCAGGACGTGATGGAGGGCTTCTTCGATCTCGACGGCCATCTCCCGGTCAATCCCGACGGCGGCCTCAAGTCGTTCGGCCATCCGATCGGCGCCTCGGGCCTGCGCATGATGTACGAGATGTGGTTGCAGATGCGCGGCGAGGCGGGCCCGCGCCAGCTCAAGAGCCCGCGCCTGGGACTGACGCATAACCTGGGCGGCCAGCCCGGCCGCTGTGTCAGCTTCGTCTCGGTGGTCGGCAGCCAAGTTGGCTGAGACCGCACGATCGGCGGGGCCGCAGAGGCCGCGGCAGCGCGCTAGAGCGACTGCGGCCAGCTAGAAGAGACGCCATAAGTTAACGGTCGAAGACGGCCGGCCCCGAATCGGGGCCGGCCGTTGCCTTTGGTGCCATCCACCTCGATCGCGCCGTGCGCCATCGCCGGGCCGCATCCGAAAGGCTCAGCGATTCGCCGAACGGAGCAGGCGCTTGAATTGATCATGCGATGTGCTATGGTTTGCCCGTTGCGGTACAGAAGGGCTGTGGTCGTCGGTCTGACGCACTGGATTAGCGTCGGGTGGCAGGACACACACTTCTTGACGCAGAGGGGTTCCTGCGATGAAGAAGTTCATTACGCTTCGTACAGATGAGGGCGAGAAGATCCGGGTCAACCTGGACAACTGGGGCGGGGGCGTCGATCGCTGC
Source organism: Binataceae bacterium (SeqCode) (assembly GCA_035534935.1). Taxonomy (GTDB): domain Bacteria; phylum Desulfobacterota; class Binatia; order Binatales; family Binataceae; genus JADMIL01. Next base: position 15,413 of record DATLRA010000091.1, on the reverse strand, counting down.
TTCCGGCGCTGGATGCGCGAGCCTGACAGCTGGCAATGCATCGAAACGGGCGCCGTCGCGCGGCATAGCGGGCTGCTGTTCGCGAAGCCGATCAAGGTGCTCGGTCCGCTTCGTCCGTAGCTCGGCGGCGGACGCGCCCGGCGCCGGCCGCATCGCCGTGCCGAGCGCATCCTGATCTGGTAAACCGCCGCGCTGGATTTGCGCGCCGCCCGCGCTTGCACTTAAACTTCACCGGCTATGCATGCTTCATCGGCCAGCAGCCTCGGCGCCGCACGGGATCGGCTTGCCCACCTCTACGAGCAGGGCGACGCGGTCTTGCGCAGCCACTATCGCTCCGAGCTCTCCTTTCAGGACTTCGTCGACGCCGCGCTGTTCCGCGCATGGCGCGTGGGATGCCTGGCGTTTCTGCAGGAGGCGTTCGGCGCCGAGAGCCACTATCTGCGCGAGTTCGAGTCGTCGTGCGACAGCCCCTATCTGAGCGCGGCGGCGCGCGGCCAGGCGGTGCTGCGCGCGGCGCGCGAGTATATCGACGCGGGGCCGTTCACGCGGGTCGACGAGCTGGCGGCGGCCGAGGTCTTGAACGATCTGATCGCGATCGCCGACGGCCATTTGAAGCGTGGCCATCTGGTGGTCGCGGCGGCGGTCGCCGGCGCGATCGTGGAGGACGTGCTGCGGCGCAACGCGCGCCTGCGCAAGCTCGGTGTGCGCGAGCATGCGGGCGGCATCGCGGCGCTCAATCAGCGCCTGTGGCAGGCGGGGGTCTATCCGGTCGCGATGCGCCGCAGGGTCGACGGCTGGGCGGCGCTGGCCGAGGCGGCGGCGGCCGGCGCGCTGGGTGACGAGGCCCGCGCGGAAGTCACCGCGATGGTCCGCGGGCTGCGCAGCCTGGTCGCCGATCATCTCATCTGACAATCGGAGCGGTGATAATCGGATCGAATCTTCGGATCTGATAATTGGATCCGGCCGCTGCACCGATCGATTAGCGGATTGTCGCGTCCAATCGCCGAAGCGGGCCGGCCGCGTGATTACCGCGCGGGGGTGCCGAGCGACGCTTGAGCCGGCTGATGTCCAGCGTCGGCGTCGAAACCCATCGGCACGCCTAACTGCGTCGCCGCGTTGGGGTCGCCGCCGCCGACCGGCATCGCCTGATGATCGGCGCCGGCCTTGGCGCCAACCCCGTTGTTCATCTGCTGCTGCAGCTTGATCCATTCGCTCTGCGAGCTCGGCACCGGAACTTTCGCGGCGTTCGCCGGGACCACGGTCGAGTCGTGCGTAAATATATAGGCGGTGGACGGCGCCGGGCTGGTCAGCAGGGTCGGAAAGAGCGATTGCAGATGGAACAGCCGCGCGGGGGCGAGCGGCGCCAACTCGCTCACCGTGCCGAGATTCACGTTCGCGTCGCCGACGATTATCGAATAGGCCAGGATGGCGCCGTGCTCGGTGCGCAAATTGTAGCATCCGGACGGCAGATGCTGCGCGAAGGAGCCGTCGCTATGGGTCGGCGAGAGATAGATGTCCCGGGTGACGCAGTTCTCGAAATGGAGATCGCGGCTGGCGTAGGGCGCACCCCGATAGGTGGTCAGGCTGCCGCTGACCCGCGCGGCGCGGGCCACGGCCGGGGCGATCAGGGCCAAGCCCGCGGCGATAGCGGCGGCGAGGCTTGCGCGCTTCGCGCCCGTGAGGATTGCGCGCGTGGTGCGTGGCGGCCCGCCGGGATTTTTCGCGCGCCGCTTGCGGTTCACGATGGACATCGCTGGAGTCTCCGTTGGTTGCGGGCGATCACTGCGGCCCGACGATTAGTCGCACGATTCGAATGGGCGACGGGCCGGACCGCGCACCGCAGGCTTGACATTTCGCGGACCCGGCGCCGGCCGCCGCTCGCCTTATGGCTAATCTCTCGCCAGCGCCCGCGGCTTCGACTATCATTGAAAGCATAAACGATCGCACCCGTGAGGATCGACGATCTTCGATGCTAGCATAGACGATCTTGGCCGGTCGCGGGTGCAGGGACGAGCAAAATTATGGAACGAGTGACGTTTTATCACAACCCCGGCTGAAGCCATTCGCGCGCCGCGCGGGAAATTCTCGCGCGCCGCGGTGTCGAGTTCGACACTATTGAATATCTCAAGACTCCGCCGACCCGCGCCGCGCTCGAGCAGATTGTCGCAATCGTCGACGCGCCGCCGGCCGATCTGATTCGCCAGGACAAGCGCTTTGCCGAGCTCGAACTCAAACCTGCCGATTACACGACGGCGGACGAGGTGGTCGCGCTCTTGCTCAAATATCCCGAGCTGATGCAGCGTCCGATCGTGATCCGCGCGGGGCGCGCGGTAATCGCGCGGCCGGCCGAGCAGCTTATCGCGCTGCTCTGAGGCGTGGGCGCCGGGCCGCCAGCATCGGACGATGACCGTGCCGGCTCAGGCGCTTTTCAGCACCCGGCCGCTACGGATACAGCGCGTGCAGACCAGGATCCGCTGCACGCCGCCGCCGATCACCGCGCGCACCTCCTGCAGGTTGGGCTTCCAGCGCCGCTTGGTCTTGTTATTGGCGTGGCTAACCAGGTTGCCCACCGAGGGCCCTTTGCCACATACCCCACACTGTCTCATCGCAGATGCTCCCGACGGTTGAATCGCCGCGCCAGATTTTCCGTCTCGAGATGCTCCATCTGGAGATTGCCCATCTCCAGAGCGTTGCGGCGCGTCCGAACCAGCCAGCCTATCGCGCCGCGCGGCGAAATTGAAGAGGGGGGTGCGCCGCCGCCGCACAGAATTCTCCGGCCGCGGGTGGCTGTCCACAGCCTCTGCGCCGCGCGGCGACGCGCCCTGTGCGGAAATCTTGCGCGGTGGCGCGCCGCTGGCCGCCGCCGGCTTGAGTCGCGCCGCGCCACCGCCCATCCTTGATCCTTCAGGCTGGGGCCGCAGGCGGGCGATGGACGATCGGATCATTCATATATTGCCGGAGCAGGTGGCGAGCCAGATTGCCGCCGGCGAGGTGGTCGAGCGGCCGGCCTCGGCGCTCAAGGAGCTGGTCGAAAACGCGATCGACGCCGGCGCGCGCACGGTCAGCGTGGCGCTCGAGCGCGGCGGCGCCGGGCTGATCGCGGTCGCCGACGACGGCTGCGGGATGAGCCGCGGGGACGCGCTGCTCGCGCTGCGCCGCCACGCGACCTCCAAGATTCGCGGCGCCGCCGATCTGGCCGCAATCGCCACGCTGGGCTTTCGCGGCGAGGCCCTGGCGGCGATCGCCAGCGTCGCGCGGCTTAACCTGACGACCCGCCGGCCGGGTGACGAGCACGGCCTCGAGCTCGTGGCGACCGGCGGTGAAGTCGCCGACGTGCGCACCGCCGCTTGCGCCCCCGGCACGCGGATCGAGGTGCGCGACCTGTTCTTCAATACGCCGGCGCGGCTCAAATTCCTGAAAGCCCCCGCGACCGAGCAGGCGGCCGCGGCCGAGGCGCTGCAGCGCCTGGCGCTGGCCCACTTCCGGGTCGCGTTCAGTCTCACGGCCGACGGCCGCACGCTCTACGATCTGCCGCGCGCGGCCACGGCGCGCGAGCGCCTGCGCCAGCTCTTTGGCGCCAAGCTCGCCGCCGCGATGCTCGATTTCGACTATCGCGAAGCCGGGATGCGCGCGTGGGGCCTGGCCGCGCAGAGCCACGAGTCGTTCGCCACGCCGCGGATGGTGCTCGGCTTCGTCAACGGCCGCGCGGTGCGCGATCGGATGATCGCGCGGGCGATCGCGCTCGGCTACCAGACCCTGATTCCGCGCGGGCGCCATCCGGCGATCGCGCTTTTCGTCGAGCTCAGTCCGGCCGAAGTTGACGTCAATGTCCATCCGATGAAGACCGAGGTGCGCTTTCGCCACTCGGGCGGGGTCTTCGAGCTGATCGTCCATGCGCTGCGCGCGCGGCTGGCCGACCAGACCACCGCCGCCGACACCGCGGCCACGGTCGCGTTTGCCTCCGCGGCGAGCGCGCTGACGGCGGCGGATAGTTCGGCCGCGGCGGATAGTTCGGCGGCCATCGAGGTGGACCTCGCGGCGTATCCGGAGACCGCGCCCGAGCGCCGCCTGCGCCTGGTCGCCGACGCGGCGGCCATGACGACCGGGCGCGCGGCGCAGCGCCCGCTGGGCCTCGGCTGGAAGCGCGGCGGGGCGCGGCCCGCGGGCGATCAATATATGGCGCCGGGCGCGCTCGCGGCGGCGCCGGCCGGCGCGGGGGTTGCCGACGGCCGGGCCGTCCCGCGCTACGCCGAACTGCGCGTCCTGGGCCAGATCTTCGCCGGCTATATCGCGCTCGAAGACGACGACGGCCTGGTCCTGGTCGACCAGCACGCGGCGCATGAACGGGTGACCTTCGAGCGGCTGCGCGCCGAGCTCAAGGCGGGCGGCATCCGGGTGCAGCCGATGCTCACGCCGGCGGCGCTTGAGCTCAACCCGGCGCGCGCCGCGCAGGTCGCCGCAAACCTGGCCGAGCTCGCCGCGGTGGGCTTCGAGCTCGAGCCCTTCGGTCCGGCGACGATCCTGCTCAAGGGCGCTCCGGCGGTGTTCGGCGCGCAAGCCGGAATCCGCCTGCTTGGCGATCTGATCGACGGGCTCGGCGACGGCGGTTTCAAGGCGGGCGGCGCCGGCGCGCTCGAGGATCTGCTCAAGCAGCTCGCCTGCCACGGCTCGGTGCGGGTCGGCCGCACGCTCGGGCGCGACGAGATGGCGGCCCTGCTCAGCGACCTCGACGCGACCGAGTTCAAGAGCAACTGCCCGCATGGCCGCCCGGTCCATATCCGCTTCGCCCGCGGCCAGATCGAGCGGCTCTTTCGCCGCTGATCGCGCGCCGCGCCGCGCGGCCAGCTATAATCGCCCGATGAACGTGTGGGCGGAAAACTCGCCGGGGCGGGCGCGGGCCGGCTTTATCGTCGGGCCGACCGGCGCCGGCAAGACCGCCGTGGCGATCGCCGTCGCCGAGCGCCTGGGCGCCGAAATTGTCAACGCCGACTCGCGCCAGATCTACCGCGGGATGGACCTCGGCACGGCCAAGCCCAGCGCCGCCGATCGCGCCCGCGTGAGGCATCATCTGATCGACGTCTGCGATCCGCGATGGCCGATCGACGTGGCCGAGTTTGCGCGGATAGCGACCGCCGCGCTTAACGCGATCGCTGCGCGCGGCCGGCCGGCGATCGTGGTCGGCGGCAGCGGGCTCTATCTGCGCGCGCTGCGCGGCGGAATCTTTCCCGGACCGCCGGCCGCGCCGAAGATTCGCGCGGCGCTGGCCGCCGAGGCCGCGGCGCACGGCACGTCCCCTCTGCACGCCCGCCTTGCAGCGATCGACCCGGCGAGTGCGGCGCGGATCGCGCCGAACGATCTGCGGCGCGTCATCCGCGCGCTCGAGGTCTGGGAGGTAAGCGGGGTCGCGCTCAGCGAGCATCAGGGGCGCCATCGCTTTGGCGGCGGAGTCGGCGCTGGATTGATCCTGGGCCTGACGCGCGAGCGCGCGCGGCTGTGCGAAATTATCGATCGGCGCTTCGACGCGATGCTCGCGGCGGGGCTGGTCGACGAGGTGCGCGGGCTGCTCGCGGCCGGCGTCAGCGCCGGCGGGCCGCCGCTCGAGACGATTGGTTACCGCGAAATCGCCGCCTATCTCGGTGGCCAATGCACGCTGGCCGAGGCGGCCGATCGCGCGCGCCGCGCAAGCCGCCAGTTGGCCAAGCGCCAGATGACCTGGTTTCGCCGCGAGCCCGGCGTCCAATGGCTTGACCCGGAGCGCGCTATCGATCAGGCTGGCGCCCGATTTGCCGAATTCTTCGCCGCGGAGCGCGCGCAGCTCAATGGATAATCGTCCCGACCCGATCGAACTCGAGGCCCTCACCGCGCTGAGCCCGGCCGAACTCGAAGCCCGGCTCGACGCGCTTGCGCTGGCGATCGCCACCGAGCGCAAGCCGGCCGCGCGCCGCCTGCTGACCGCGCGGCGCAAGCGGCTCGAGGATGCGATCAAATCGCGCCTGGGGGCGCTCGAGCGCGTGCGTATCGCGCGCAATCCGGCGCGCCCGCAGACGCTCGATTACGTCGAGGCGCTGATCACCGATTTCTTCGAGTTGCACGGCGACCGCCGCTACGGCGACGACGGCGCGATCGTCGCCGGCCTGGGCTACTTCAAGCGCACGCCGGTGGCCGTGGTCGGCCATCAGCGCGGCCGCTCGACCAACGAGCGCCTGCGCCGCAACTTTGGCAAACCCCATCCCGAGGGCTACCGCAAGGCGGCACGGCTGTTCGACCTCGCCAGCCGTTTCCAGCTCCCGGTGATCACCTTTATCGACACCCAGGGGGCTGAGCCGGGGGTTGGCGCCGAGGAGCGCGGCCAGTCCGAGGCGATCGCGGTTAACCTTGAGCTGATGGCGCGGATCGCCGCGCCGGTAATCGCCTGCGTGATCGGCGAGGGCGGCTCGGGCGGCGCGCTGGCGCTCGGCGTCGGCAACGTTATCCTGATGCAGGAGTATGCCTGTTACTCGGTGATCACGCCCGAAGGATGCGCCGCGATTCTGTGGCGCGAAGGCGGCCCCGAAAAAATTGCTGAAGCCGCGCGTGCGTTGAAACTCACCGCCGAAGACCTGCTGCGCCTGGGCGTGATCGACGAGATCGTACCCGAGCCGCCCGGCGGCGCGCATCGCGAACCGCCCCAGGCGATCGTTGCGCTGGGCGCGGCGATCGCGCGCCATCTGGCGACGCTCGTATCGCTGGCTCCGGCCGAGTTGCGCCGGCGGCGCGAGCGCAAGTTCGCCGCGATGGGCACCGCGTTCGTCACTGACGGCGCGCCGGCGCGGATTGAAAACGGCGGCGCGATCGGTTAGCCCTGTCCCCGGCGATGGCGACTCGGCGCAAATCTCTCCTTCTCGGCAAAGCTCCCAGGCTCGGCAAAGCTCCCAGGCTCGGCAAAGCTCCCCGGCCCGGCCAGCCGCTCGCGCTCGAGGCATTGCGCGAGCGGATCGACGCGATCAACCGCAAGCTGGTCGTGCTGCTCAACCAGCGCGCGCATCTCGCCCAGGCGATCGGCCAGATCAAGCACGCCGACGGCCAGCCGATCTATCAGCCGGTGCGCGAGCGCCAGGTGCTGGAACGGATCACCGCGGATAATCCGGGTCCGCTCAGCGCGGCCCATCTGAAGAGCATTTTCCAGGAGATTATCTCGGCCTGCACCGCGCTCGAGGTGGTGCTGCGCATCGCCTACCTCGGCCCCGAACATACCTACTCGCATGAGGCGGCGCGCGGCCGCTTCGGCGCCAGCGCGACGTTTGCCCCCGAGCCGTCGTTCGCCGCGGTCTTCCACGCGATCGAGACCGGCCGCGCCGACTACGGGGTGGTCCCGGTGGAAAATTCCACCGAGGGCTCGGTCAGCCTGACGCTCGACCTGCTGATCGACACGCCGCTCAAGATCATCGGCGAAATCCTGCTGCCGATCCGCCACGTCCTGATGGCGCGGGCCGACGCCATTGGCTTCACCCGGATCGTGTCGCATCAGCAGTCGCTCGGCCAATGCCGCGACTATTTGGCGGTCCATTATCCGCATTGCGAACTCGAGGCGGTGGCCTCCAACGGCCTCGCCGCGCGGCGCGCCGCCGACGATCCGTCATGCGCGGCGATCGCCGCGGCCGCGGCCGCGCGCGCCGCCGGGCTCCGCGTGATCGCCGAGAATATCCAGGACGTCGCGCAGAACACCACGCGCTTTTTGACGCTCGCGCGCGAGGCCGCTCCGCCGAGCGGCGCCGACAAGACCAGTCTGCTGCTGGCGCTGCCCGAGCGCGCCGGCGCACTCCACGGCGCGCTCTCGCTGTTCGCCCGCCAGTCGATCAACCTGACCATGATCCAGTCGCGCCCGCAGCGCGATCGGCCGTGGGCGTACGTGTTCTTCGTCGACTTCGAGGGCCATCGCGACGACGCCCGGGTGCGCCGCGCACTCGCCGCGCTCGAGCGCCAGGCCCTTTTGCTCAAGGTGCTGGGATCGTATCCTGAGGGTAAATCCGCCTGACGCCGCGGCGCGCGGCCCGTGCCGCTCGCGCGCTAACGTGATCACCCCTATGAAACCGCAAGATCTGGTTCTGCCCACGGTCGCCGCGCTCAATCCCTACGAGCCCGGCAAACCGATCGAGGAGTTGCAGCGCGAGCTCGGCATCGGCGATCCGATCAAGCTCGCCTCCAACGAAAATCCGCTCGGCCCGGCGCCCCTGGCGGTGGCCGCGATGCGCGCCGCGCTGGCCGACGTCAATCGCTATCCCGACGGCGCCAACTGGGCCGTGCGCGGGAAGATCGCCGCGCGCCATCGGATCGCCGCCGATCGCGTCTTTATGGCCGGCGGCTCGGTCGAGGTGCTGAACCTGCTCGCGTTTCTGTTCCTGCGCCCGGGCCTCAACGCGGTCTTCTCCGAGCATTCGTTTGCGATCTACGCGCTGGCTACGGCGGCGGCGGGCGGCGCGGGACGGGCGGTCGCGATGCGCGACGGGTTCTACTTCGACCTTGACGCGATCGCCGAGGCGATCGACGGCGACACCCGTATAGTCTTTCTCGATAACCCGACCAATCCCGCCGGCACCATCTTCAAGCGCGCGGCGTGGGAGCGGCTGCTCGCGCGCCTCCCCGAGCACGTCGTGATCGTCGCCGACGAGGCCTACTTCGAGTTCGTCCGCGACCCCGGCTATCCCGACTCGCTCGATTATCACGATGGCCGGCGGATGATCGTCACGATGCGCACTTTCTCGAAAATCTTTGGCCTGGCCGGCGTGCGCGTCGGCTACGCGGTTTCGAGCCCCGAGATGGTCCAGTTGCTCAACAAGGTTCGCCAGCCCTTCAACGTGACGTCGATCGGGCAGGCCGCGGTGCTCGGCGGCCTCGACGATCACGACCACGTCCATCGCACGCTCGCGGTCAACGCCGCCGGGATCGAGTATCTCGAAGGCGAGTTTCGCCGGATGGGCGTGGCGTACGTGCCGAGCCACGCCAATTTTATCCTGGCCGAAGTCGGCGACGGCCGCGCGGTCTACGAGCGGATGCTACGCATGGGCGTGATCGTGCGCCCGATGGGCGGCTACGGATGGCCGCGGCATCTGCGCATCAGCGTTGGCCTCGAGGCCGAGAATCGCCGCCTGGTCGAAGCGCTCGCCGCCGCGCTTGCCGCGTGAACCGGCGGCGAATCGATCCGCGAAGCGAATCGCCATGCAGCGCGAATTGAATCGATCAGTGATTTGAATTGATCAGTAAATTTTAATGACCGCCCTGTTTCGCCAGATGACGATCTGCGGCGTCGGCCTGATCGGCGGCTCGCTCGCGATCACCGCGCGCCGCCACGGCCTGGTCGAGCGGGTTGTCGGATTGGGCCGCACGCAGGCCAATCTCGACGTTGCGCTCGCGCGCGGCTTCGTTGATATGGCGACGCGCGACCCGGCCGAGGCCGCCCGCGGCGCCGACCTCGTGATGCTCGCGACGCCGGTGATGACCTTTCCGGAGACGCTCGCCGCGATGGTCCCGCATCTGCCCGACGACGCGGTCATCACCGATGTCGGCAGCGTCAAGCAATGGGTGGTCGAGGCGCTCGAGCCGATTCTCGGCCCGCGCATGACGCTGGTCGGAGTACATCCGGTGGCCGGCAAGGAGACCACCGGCGCCGCCGCCGCCGAAGAGGGTCTCTACCGCAACCGCCGCGTGATCGTCACGCCGTCGGCGCGCAGCACACCCGCGGCGGTCGCGAAGATCGAGGCGCTGTGGCGCGCGACCGGCGCCCACGTCGAACAGATGTCGCCCGCGACGCACGACGCGATCCTGGCCCGCGCCAGCCATCTGCCGCAGTTGGTCGCTAGCGCGCTCGCCGCGGCGCTCGAGGGCGAGCGGGTCGATGGCCGGCTGGCCGCCGAATTCGGCGCGGGCGGCCTGCGCGACACCACCCGTATCGCGGCCTCGTCACCCGAGATGTGGCGCGATATCTGCTTGACCAATCGGGCCGCGATCGTCGAGGCGCTGACGCTTTTTCGCGCGGCCTTCGACGCCTTCGAAAACGCGGTCGCGATCGGCGACGCCGGTCAGTTGATCGCGCTGTTCGAACGCGGCCGCGCGATGCGCGAGCGGCTTAAATAGATCGCTGCGCAGAGTCTTAATTATAGCCGCGGCTGCGCAGAGTCCAAATTTGTGCGCACGTCGCCGACTCCTTGGCTCGGCTCCGCGGCGCTTCGCCTAACGCGCACCCCATGCCCGCTACGCCCGTTTCACCCGTTTAATTTTGCGGGAGGTGTGGAACCTCGCAGAGGTTCCACTTGCTGCTGCTGCTCTCTTTATCATGGGACGCGGGCAAGTCTGCGCAGCCGCGCGATAAGTGAGTTTCCGCGCGCGCGGCCGGATAATTTCTGAATCTTGGCGGCCCGCGATGCGCCAGCGAAGAAACCTGCTATACTCATCCGTGCGCGGGCCTGAGCGACGCGCAATCACTCGCCCGATGAATCATCGATAACTTGTCCCAGCCGTGCCTCACAGCGAATAAGCGGGTGCGTCCCATCGTCGCGATCGACGGTCCGGTGGGTGCCGGCAAGTCGACCGTCGCTCGTGCGCTGGCGCGCGCGCTGGGCTTCGAATATCTCAACACCGGCGCGATGTACCGCGCGGTGGCGATCGCCGCGCGCGAGGCGGGAATCGACGGCGGGGCGCTCGTATCGGACGGCGCCGCGACCGCTCTGGAAGCGCGCCTGCGGCCGCTGCTCGAGGCCATCTCGATCGAGCTTGCGGGCGATCGCGTGCTGCTCGATGGACGCGATATCACGGCCGCCACGCGCGAACCGGCGATCGGCGATCTCGCCTCGCGCCTGTCGGCGCTGGCTCCGGTGCGCGCGCGGCTTCAGGAGTTGCAGCGCGCGGCGGGCGCCGCGGGCGGGGTCGTGATGGAAGGGCGGGATATCGGCACGGTGATTTTTCCCGACGCCGAAATAAAATTTTTCCTGGTCGCCGACGTCGCCGAGCGCGCGCGCCGGCGCTGGGCCGAACTCACCGCCAAGGGCGTCGCGATCGCCCTCGCCGAGGTCCGCGCCGAGCTTGAAGAGCGCGATCGCCGCGACGCCGGACGCGCGCTCGATCCGCTGCGCGCGGCGCCCGACGCGATCGAGATCGATTCGACGGCGCGTGGCGTCGAGCAGGTAGTGAATGCGATGTGTACGCGTGTAAATACGGTTTCACACGTCCTGAAGGGCTTGAAACGAGCCTAGCCTCCTTGTATGGATTGCAGTAGCCTCGAGTCCCGCGGAAGGTCCCACTAAATGGAGAAAGATTTGTCGGAAAACACGAACGGAGGAACGAATGACTTCGAGTCGCTGATGGAACAGAGCCTGCGCGCACCCCGCTCGGGCGATGTATTGATCGGTACGGTTCTTTTGATCACGCGCGACAACGTCATCATCGATATCAATTACAAGTGCGAAGGTCAGGTGCCACTCGCCGAGTTCCTGGATCACGACGGCAACGTCGCGGTCAAGGAGGGCGACGAGGTCGACGTCTATTTCGAGGGCACCGAAACCGAAAACGGCACCGTGATGCTGTCGCACGCCAAGGCCGAGAAGTTTAAAGTCTGGCGTGAACTCGAAAGAGCCTTCCAGAACGAAGCCGCGGTCGAGGGCGTGGTGCTCGGCAAGGTCAAGGGCGGCTTGCAGGTCGATATCGGCGTGCCCGCCTTCCTGCCCGGATCGCATGTCGATCTGCGGCCGGCGCGCAATCTCGATCGCTACGTCGGCCAGCGTGGCCGTTTCCAGATTCTCAAATTCAACCGCGCCCGCGGCAACGTCGTGGTCTCGCGCCGCAGCGTCATTGAACGCGAGCGCGCCTCGCTCAAGGAGCAGACCCTCAAGGTGCTCGAAGAGGGCGTGATCCTCGAGGGCGCGGTCAAGAACATCACCGACTACGGCGCGTTCGTCGACCTGGGCGGCATCGACGGCCTGCTCCATATCACGGATATGGCGTGGGGCCGCCTGCAGCATCCGTCGGAAGTGCTCAAGGTCGGCGACAAGGTCAAGGTGGTCGTGCTCAAGTACGACCAGGCGCGCGAGCGCGTCTCGCTCGGCATGAAGCAGATCATGCCCGATCCGTGGACCAAGGCCTCCGACAGTTATCCGGCCGGCGCGCGGCTCCACGGCAAGGTGGTCAGCGTCACCGACTACGGCGCGTTCGTCGAGCTGGAAAAGGGCGTCGAGGGACTGATTCACGTCTCCGAGATGACCTGGAGCAAGCGCGCGGTGCATCCGTCGAAGGTGGTCAACGTCGGCGACATGGTCGACGTCCAGGTGCTCGGCGTCGACGAGGGCAACCGGCGCATCTCGTTGGGCCTCAAGCAGACCGAACCCAATCCGTGGGAGGCGCTCGGCGAGCGTCATCCGATCGGCAGCACGATCCGCGGCAAGGTCAAGTCGATCACGGACTTCGGCGTGTTCGTCGAAATTGAGGCCGGCATCGACGGGCTGGTGCATATCTCCGATCTGTCGTGGACCAAGAAAGTGCGCCATCCGTCGGAAATCTACAAAAAGGGCGACGAGGTCGAAGCCGTGGTCCTCGGTATCGAAGTCGAGCACGAGCGCGTGAGCCTCGGCGTCAAGCAGCTCACGCCCGATCCGTGGGACAGCGTGGCGCAGCGCTATCCGATGAACACGCGAATCAAGGGCAAGGTCAGCTCGGTGGCCGATTTCGGCGTGTTCGTCGAAATCGAAGAGGGCATCGAAGGCCTGATTCACATCTCGCAGCTCAGCAACGAGCGGGTCGACAAGCCGTCCTCGCTGTTTAAGATCGGCGATGAAGTCGACGCGATCGTGGTCCAGGTCGACAGCAAGGAGCGGCGCATCGGACTTTCGGTCAAGGCCTTGCGCGCGCACGAAGAGCGCGAGGAGATGCAGGCCTATCTCAAGCGCGAGCATGAAGCGGCGCGCTTTTCGATGGAAGACATCCTCAACGAGGAGCTGCGGCTCGATCGCGACGATCGCGGCGGCGCGCGCACCGGGCGGGGACGCAACGGCTGAGCCCGCGATAAGCGTCGCGTGTCGCCGATCTGGCGCGATACGCGGCGCGTATCGCCGGTCTGGAATAATCGCGGCCGCTCAAGCGAGCAATGACCAAGCGCGGGATAATCGAGGAGCTGCTGGCGCGGCGTGAGAGCTGCTCGCATCGCGAGTCGGAGACCATCGTCAACGCGATGTTCGAGGCGATGGCCGGGGTGCTCGAGCGCGGCCGGCGCATCGAGATTCGCGGCTTCGGCAGCTTCGGCGTCAAGCATCGGCGCGCCCGCCAGGGGCGCAACCCGAAGACCGGCGACGTGGTTGCGGTCGCGGCCAAGCGGATTCCGTTTTTCCGCGCCGGCAAGGATCTCAAAGTGGAAGTAAATGGCGCGGCGGACTCCGCCCAGGCGCGCTCGGCCTGAAGGGGCCGGCGCCGGGTGCCTGTGGGCGCCCTGGCGCTCGGCCTATATCACGCGGGCGCGCGCCGGCGGCGCGCGATGCATCTTCTGTTTCGGCCGGCTGGGGGAGCGCGGCCGCCGCCAGCGCCTGGTGCTTCACGCGGACCCGCTCGCACTCGTGATGCTCAACCGCTATCCCTACGCCAGCGGCCATATTCTGATCGCGCCGCGCCGCCACGTCGCCTCACCCGAGATGCTCACCGCCGCCGAACTCGCCGCGACCTCCGCGATTATCGCGCGGGCGGTCGCGCATCTGCGCGCCGCATATCGGCCCGATGGGCTCAACCTGGGCGCGAACCTCGGGCGCGCGGCCGGCGCCGGTATCGCCGATCATATGCACTGGCATGTGGTGCCACGCTGGGAGGGCGACACGAACTTCATGCCCGTGATAGGTTCAACGCGCGTGCTCCCGCAGGCCTTGGAAGAAACCTACGCGCTGCTCGGACCGCATTTTCAGGCGGCCGGCGCCGCGTTAACTTGAGTTCAGGAAATTTAACCTCCGGGATTGGCTAATGGATCAAACTCTCTTGCAGTTGCGGACGATCGGCGACCTCAAGCGCGCGGGCCATCGCGTCAAGCCGGTGCGCCTCGAGATGCGCGACAACCTGCTCGAGCGGCTGCGCAACAAGCAAAGCGCGCTGCCCGGCATCGTGGGCTACGACGAGACCGTGCTGCCGGAGATCGAAAACGGCGTGCTGGCCGGCCATCATATGATCCTGCTGGGCGAGCGCGGACAGGCCAAGTCGCGCATCATCCGATCGCTCGCGCTGCTGCTCGACGAACACGTGGCGGCGATCAAGGGCTGCGAGATCAGCGACGATCCGTATGCGCCGATATGCGGGCGATGCCGCGCGCTGGTCGCCGAGCATGGCGACGAGACCGCCATCGAATGGGTCGCGCGCGACAATCGCTACGCCGAAAAGCTCGCCACGCCCGACGTCTCGGTGGCCGATCTGATCGGCGAGATCGATCCGATCAAGGTCGCCGAGGGCCGCTACCTGGCCGACGCCGAGACCATCCATTACGGGCTTATCCCGCGCACCAACCGCGGCATCTTCGCCATCAATGAATTGCCCGACCTGACCGAAAAGGTGCAGGTCGGACTGTTCAACCTGATGGAGGAGAAAGACGTCCAGATCAAGGGTTACAAAATCCGCCTGCCGGTAGATGTGGTGTTTGTGGCCAGCGCCAACCCCGAGGATTACACTTCGCGCGGCCGCATCATCACGCCGCTCAAGGATCGCTTCGATATCCAGATCCGCACGCACTATCCCAAGACCATCGCGCACGAAATCGCGATCATGGAACAGGAATGCAGCTATCCGCTGCGTGCCGAGATGCCGCTCCGGGTGCCGCTGTTCATGAAGGAAATTCTGGCCCAGGTGACCTTCGAGGCGCGGGCCTCGAACGAGATCAACCAGGCCTCGGGCGTGTCGGTGCGCGTGACCATCAACAATTACGAGTCGGTCATCTCGAACGCCGAGAAGCGCGCGATCGTGATCGGCGACCACGAGATCGTGCCGCGGCTCTCCGACCTGCATTCGCTTTACGCCTCGACCGCGGGCAAAATTGAAATCGAATACGTGGGCGAGGACAAGAAGGACGACGACCTGATCGAGCGGCTGATCAACCGCGCCGTGCTCAAGGTCTTCGACCGCTACGTCAAGCTCGAGGATCTGAAGCTGGTCATCGCCTACTTCGAGGACGGCTGGGGCGTCGAGGTCTCCGACACCGCGCCACCGGCCGAGTATCTCGACGCCTTGCGCGAGGTGCCCGGACTGCGCGAGGCGATCGACCGGCTCGGTGTGTTCGAGACGCCGGGCCTGATGGCGACGGCGAGCGAGTTCATTTACGAGGGCCTGCACCTGCATCAGAAGCTCAACAAGGAGCGCCAGGGCGGCCGCTACGCCTATCACTCCTGAGCGGCCGGGGCGCCGCCGCCGGCGGGCCTCGCGGCGCG
>DATLRA010000090.1:0-16814 GCA_035534935.1 Binataceae bacterium (SeqCode) | reverse complement strand
CTCGCGGCATTGTTTGCGCGCGAGCGCACCGGAGAGGGCCAACGCGTCGACGCTTCGATCTACGGCACGATGATCGCCACCCAGGGCTTCGAGCTCAACTACGCCTCGCTGACCGGCACCGAGCCGGCGCGCGCCGGCCGCGGCCATCCGTTCCTGCACGGCGTATGGGGCGCGTTTCGCACGCGCGACAGCCACATCTGTATCGCAGGAGTCGACGACAAGCGCTGGCCGGACTTCTGCCGCATCATGGGCATCCAGGAAATCGAAAACGATCCCGAGTACGACAATGCCACGCGCAATTTCCACGGCGACAAAATCGAGGAAATCCTCGACCGCGTCTTTCCCGGCAAGACCACTCGCGAATGGCTCGAGCTGCTCACCGCCGCCGACATCCTGGTGACCGAGGTCGCCACCCATCAGCAGGTCCTGGCGAGCGAGCAGGCGCGGCTCAACGGCTACCTGCTCGACCTCGACCATCCAGTCGCCGGCAAAATTACGGTCACCGGATGTCCGGTATCGCTCAACGGCGAGATCGCGACCGAAGCCCGTCCGGCGCCCGAGCACGGCGAGCATACCGAGACGGTCCTGCTCGAACTCGGGTATTCGTGGGAGGAGATCGGCGCGCTGCGCGATTCGTCGACCATCTAAAGGCGTCGCCGCTCCTGACAGGCCGCGCAATCATCGCGCCCGGCGCGCCCGGCGCGCCGCTCCGCGCTGCCCTGGCGGAGGCCAGCCTTGAAGCCGCTCACGAGGCGCATTACGTCCGCAACGCGCGCCGCGCCTGCGGCTTGTTCAGGCGCGCCCTCTGATATAATCCTTTGCCTGACCCACTCCGCACGCCCCGGTAGTGAAAAGGACATCACGGAGGTCTCCGGAACCTCAAGTCCGGGTTCGATTCCCGGCCGGGGCACGCAAAATTCTTCCAACGAGATGTTCACCTGACTGCATGCACGGAGGAACCCGGCGCCGCGGCGGCCACGAATTCCCGCCCCGATTGGTGGACATGTGTAATTGCTCAGCGGCAAGTCTCAATATGCTGTCGACCAAAGATACGATATGTCAGAGCCGCAGATCTTCCGGACCAAATGTAGCTGCGTTATAAATCAATCATAGCTGGAAGAAATCATCGTGACCTATTAAGAATCTTTATGTAATGGGAGGACTGGCTTGAAGCGGACATTGTTAGTCGTTCTGTTGGCGTGTCTATGCGCTCTATCAGGATGTTTCCAATGGACTGAGGATGCGCAGGGCAATCTGCAATCAGCCGGTCTGCCGGGACTCCCAATTTGGCAATCAAAAGCTCCTCCCGCGCCGATGAATCCGACCGATCTTGGTTTCACACCCGAAGAGGCGTCGAAGCTCGGTGGCGAGGTTCTGGTCATGCCGACCGCCAACGCGAAAGGCTTGCGTTACAGGTACTACCAGATCGGTCAGAATCATTGTCAGGATGATCTCAAGAAGATGATGGCGGATCGCTCCCAACAGGATGCGACCGATCCGGCGCCCTACTGTACGGACAATCCCACGCAACCGCCCATGAAGGGAAGTGCACTCATATTTTGAACGGGGGTGGAACCAGCCGGCACATCTAGAACTGAGCTTCGAGAACTCGCGTCCCAGACCGGCGAATCAGGCCATTAGGAAATGTTAAAGCGCGCGCAGCCGGCACGCCTCCTGGCGGTCAATCAACCGCCGACGGGACCACGGCTCATGATTCTGGGGCGGAGTGACGTGGTGATCGGCAGCGGCAGCGCATGCGCATTGCAAATCGCGGATGCGAGCGTGACGCAAAGTCATGCGGTCATCAGTCGCCGGCGCGGACGTTATATAGTTTCCAAGATTAAATCGGCCGGCGGCACGTTCTAGCGCACTTTCGCGCTGCTCGAGGGTCCGCTCAACCGGGGCAAGTCCACACACCCGCGTCATCCCGAGGATCGACGGCCCGACCAAGCGCTGATTTCGACCTTCCCGAGTCTCTTCGCGCAGCAGGATGCGCACCTCGGTAATCGAGCCGGAAATGCGGCCGCCGGCCACACGTCAATGACGACGCGTGACCGGCGGAAAATCCTCTCAATTCACTATTTCAGTAATCAGTATTTCAGTGATTGCGAGACGAACGGACTGCTCACCACCGTACCCGAAGTGCTCGTGCATCTGGACGTGTTCGGGCCGCTCGGACATCCCCAGTAGTTGCCGGTCGCGGTGACCGAACCGCTGCCCGCATTGTTGACGCCGGTCGCGTGTTTTCCCGTGAGGTTGTTAAGCGCCACGTTAGCCGTCGTCGCGTTGTTGCCAATCCACACATCGATATCCTGGTTCGATACGCTGTTGTGCGAGATCAGCGTCCCGGCAATGGGCGCAGCGCTCCCGAAGGGCCCGCCGAAATCGCCATTGCTCAGCACCTCGATACCCAGGCCCGGCGGATGGCTCACCGGGGTGGCCTCGGAGTCGCCGCCGTTACCGCCCACCGTGTTGCCCACGATTACGTTGTTGTCGGCGTTGCCGTTGGCCGCATGCACGTGGATCGCGATACCCGGCTGACCGTTGTTCTCCACCGTGTTGTTGGAGATCTGGTTGGCATACGCGGCGGTTGCCGAGCCCGGCGGGATTCCGGGATTGGCGAACACCCCGGCGCCCGACGCTCCATTATCAGTCAGCAGATTGCCGTCCACGACATCGTGGAATACGCCATAGGGCGGACTAGCCGGCGCCAGCGTGCAGCCGGTCACGTCATCCGCTCCGCCGGCGCACGCGACATGCGAAGCCAGCGTCACGCCGCAGTCGCCGCCGAACGCCGTGTTGTCCTTCGAGGCGTTGCCGGCGACCAGGTTATTGGAGTTCGGGCCGGTCTCATCGCTCAGCAGAATTCCGCCGATGTTGTTGTGGACGAGATTGCCCTGCAGCACCGAATTGGTGACGCCGCGCAGATGGATACCCTCGCCGCAGTCGTCGTTGTCATTGGGGAAATTACCCGGTCCGCCGGCCGCGGCGTCGGGGCAGCATTGAATCGCGCCGCCGGTGCCGGGCGGCGTGAAGGTGGGACAGGCCGGCGAGCCTGTGCCGATGGTCAATCCCATCGCCAGGTCGTTGCCAGTGACCTCGTTGTTCGCGATATACGAATTGTCGCTGTTCTCGATCAAAATCCCTTCGCGCGCGGCGTTTTCGGCGATACATCCGGCGATCGTCACCTGGCTGACACCGCTCACCGCGACCGCATGGTTGAGCCCCGTCGCATCCAGGAATACCGAATGCGTGAGCTTGCCGTTGTTGCATAGCAGGGTCAGGCCGCTCAGCGCGGAGCCGTTCGCCGCCGCGGCGCTGATCACCGCAACCGAGCATCCAGGACCGCCGCACGCGGCGGTATAGCTTCCCGGTCCGACCGTGATCGTGCTATTCGACGAACTCACCGCGTCGATCGCGGCCTGGACCGTGGTGAAGCAGCCGTGCGCACCATTCTTATTCACGCACAAAGTGGCGGCTTCAACCACGCGGACACCGAGACCAATCAGGATTGACACCGCAACCACGTAGCCAACCCCGCGGCAGACAGATCGAGCACCGGCGGTAATCCGCCGGCCAACTGTAAAACTCATTCTCGCTCCCCTCCCTCAGAACCTGGTCGATTTGATGTTTAACGCGCCCGGACTGGCACGCGATTGGGACAATCTTTACCGTCAGAAGAACCCGGGGGCAACGGTATGGAGTCAATTGATCGGCGCCGGATCATGCAGACCGACAGTTTGTTGGATTTTACGCCGAAGAGATCGTCGCAAGCGACTTACGGCGAGGCGGTCTTGCGGATGTCCGAGGCCACGACCTTCGGAGCGATAGACATCCCGTGGTACTCGCGCACCATCTGGCCGTTGCTGCCGATCAAGTAGAGCGCGAAGACGTGGGTCAGTTCGTCCTGCTCGTCTTCGTGCGGAACATTGTAGACGGCGAGCACCCGGGCGACCTGGTCCGCCGGGCCGGTCAGAAACAGCCAGCCGTTGGCGTCGACGCCCTCTTTCTTCGCATAGGCGAGTAGTTCCGGTGGCTGATCTTCCGCCGGGTCGGTGGTGATCGAGACCATTGTCACCCGCGCGGCGGCATTACTGCCGAGATTGTGCGCGACCTGTCGCATCTTAGCGGTCAGCATCTCGCAGACGCCTCGGCACGAGGCGTGGATAAAGCTGACCAGGACGATCTTGCCCTTGAGCGACGCGAGCGATACCGGATGCCCGTTCTGGTCGATTAGATTCACCGGCGGCAGCCAGTCCATGGGTTCGCTCGCCCCAGGCGCGGACGGCGTGACTGGCTCCGCACCTGCCCGCGCCGGCGGCCCGCCGATCGCGATTGCGATTAGCGCTCCCGCGCAGACTGCGGCGAACAGTCCCCGCCGGCGACGGCGCCTCGTGACGCTGAGTGGCTTTTCACCCTGGAATGCGATCGGCTGGGTCAACCCTGCGCCTGGCATGATTAATCCTCTCACAATTCCGAAGTTCCAACTAACAACGCCCGGTCCCGCCGATTCCCATCGGCGCGAGGCTCTGCGCGGGCCGTGCCCGCTAAAGATTTTTCTTTGCGCATTCGCCCGCGATATAGTCGGCCTGCCGAATCGCCAGCGTCACAATTGTGAGCGTTGGATTTTCGCCCGCACTGGTGGTGAACTGGCTGCCATCGGAAATAAACAGGTTTTTCAGATCGTGGCTCTGTCCCCACTTGTTGCAGACCCCGTCGCGCGGACTTTCGCTCATCCGGCAGGTGCCGAGATTGTGCGTCGACGGATACGGCGGCGTCTCGATCGTGCGGATCGCGCCGACCGCGTCGTAGACCGCGGCGCCACGCTTGTAGCCATACGCGCGCATCGCCAGGTCGTTGGGATGGTCGTCGTAATGCACGTTGGGAATCGGCAAGCCGAACTGATCTTTTTCCGTCGGATTGAGGGTGACCGCGTTGCGCTCCTGCGGCATATCCTCGCCGACGATCCACATCCCGGCCATGTTGTTATGCTGATCGAGCATCCCGGCGTAATCACGGCCCCACGCGCCGGGATTCAGGAACGCGGCGGTGAACGGCAGCCCGAGCGAGATCGTCTCCATCTCGAAACCGCCGGCAAACCCCCGGCTCGTGTCGAGCCCCGATTCGTCCTGAATAATTCCCGCCATCACGGTGCCGCGATACATATGCACCGGCTTTTTGAAAATCGCAAAGACCGATCCGGTGGTATGCCGCATGTAGTTCTTGCCGACCTGGCCCGACGAATTGGCAAGCCCCGACGAGTAGGTCGAGGTCGCCGAGTTGAGCAGCAGCCGCGGACTTTCGATCGAGTTGCAGGCAACGCATACGATTCGCGCCTTCTGCACGTTGTGCTGGCCGTTCGCGTCGGCGTAGAGCACGCCCGTCGCCTTGCCGTTTTTGTCGGCGAGAATCTGCAGCGCCTGCGATTGCGGCCGCAGGTCGAGCTTGCCGGTCGCTTCGGCCTTGGGAATCTCGGTGTAAAGCGTTGACCATTTCGCGCCCGACTTGCATCCCTGGAAGCAGAACCCCAACTGCCAGCACGACGAACGATCGTCGCGCGGCCGGCTATTGATCGCCATCCGCCCGGTATGCACGGTCTTGTAACCGACCCGCGTCGCCCCGTTGTACATCACCTTGAAGTTATTATTGCCGGGCAGACCGGGAATATCGTTGGTCCGCGTCACCCCCATCTTGTCTTCGGCCTTGGCATAGTAGGGCGCGAGATCCGCAAGCCCGATCGGCCAGTCGAGCAGGTTGGCGCCGGTGATATTCGAGTAGGTAGTCTTCGCCTTGAACTCATGCTCTTGCAGGCGCAGCGAGGCGCCCGCCCAATGCACTGTGGTGCCGCCGACCGTTTTGCAAATCCACGCCGGCAGGTTCGGAAAATCCTTCGCCACGCGCCAACTGCCCGAGGTCGTGCGCTTGTCGAGCCACGCCAACTGGTTGAACGCGAACCATTCGTCGTTGTGAAAAGTGGCCGAGGATTGGCGCTGGCCCGCTTCGAGCAATACTACTTTCAAGCCCTTTTGCGTAAGCTCGTTAGCGAGCGTACCGCCGCCGGCGCCGGAACCGATAATCACCACCACTGAGTCATCGCCTGGATCAAAGCGCGCCACTACACAGACCTCCGCGTCACGAAGCTTTGGGGCTGGCCGACGCCGGCGGATCCGGCAGCCATTTCAGATCGTTGAAGCCATGATGGAGGTAGCCGCCAAACGGATATGACGCTCCCGGATAGCCAAAGCGTTTCCACACTGCGGGATTATTGTAGAGCGATACCAGTTCGATACCACGGACCTTCTGAAAGAACGGCGTCGTCTCGATCCGCTTCAGTCCGGCCACCTGCTCGGCGCTCGAGCGCGCGGCGAATTTCCTGGCGCCGCCGGCATCGAGTTGCGTGATCCCGTCATGCATCAATTGCGCACTGGCCGGCGTGGTCTGCGCCTCCTGATCGAGATCGTGTACCACCTTGATGTAGTAGCTATCGGCAAGGCGATCGTGCGGAAATATCTCCCGCGCCATCTTGAGCAGCGTCTCGCCTTCATGCTCGCTGAAGGCCTTCAGCCCGGCGGTCCACGGCGCCGCGTAACTGACCGCGGCCGCCCCCGACGTAGCTATCGCCACGCCGGCTACCGCGATTGCGCCCTTCTGCAAAAATTCACGTCGCTTCATCTCCGCTGCGTCCTTCCTTGCGCTACATCCTGGCCCTGCGCATGCGCTTCATCGGCCCCGCGTACCAATACCATCATCACATCATTACGAAATGCCGACCGCGGCGAAATGCCTGCCGCGACGCATTACTTACCCAGCTTGCGCACCCGTTCAACCAGCGCGGCGACTACCGCCGGCTCGTTTTCGAGGTCCGGATTCGAGGCCATCTCGGCACTCAAGCCCACCGCTTTGCCACCCTGTACGATCGCCTGGGCGATTCGCGCGTTGGTCACCGAACGCTGCCATTTGCGGCTGTGGAAATCGATCGGCGGCGGATTCAGATTGGCCGCCGCCGGACCGTTGCCGCGTCCCTGGTCGCCATGGCACGTGGCGCATCGCGAGGTAAAAATCTCCGCCGCCTGCGCGCGCGCATCCGCCGTGATCGCGGTCGCCGGTGCGCTATCATGATTATCCGTCGAGGCCGCCTGAGCGATCATTTGATTGGTATCCGCCGCCCAACCGGCTATTGGCGCCAAGCCCGCCACGGCCACCGCCATGACGGCAACGACGCCCCAACCGAACCTCCGCGCTTTCATCCGCTACGCGCGCCCTGCCGTCCGCCCGATCAAGGTATCAGTACCGCGCGCCCTTTGATCTGGCCATTCTTCAGATCCTGCAGGGCGGTATTAGCTTCGCTGAGACGGTATTCTCTGGTCGTCAGATTGACTAATCCGCGATCCGCCAGCGCCATCAGTTCGACCAGGTCGGAATAGGTACCGACCAGGTTGCCGACAATCGTCTTCTCGGTGACGATCATCTCCATCGTCGCGATCTCAACTTTACCGCCGTAGCCGACTATATAGTAGTAGCCGGCGTTGCAGGTCATCTTGAGCCCGTTGGCCACCGCAGCGCCTTCGCCAACGAAATCGATCACCGCCTGCGCGCCCGCGCCGCCGGTCAGTGCCAGCACCGCTTCGACCTCGTTGCCGTCGGCGCGGACCGTATGCGCCGCGCCGCACTCACGCGCGAGCTTCAGCGCGGCTTCGGATCGATCGACCGCGATCACGTCGGCGGCGCATAGCGCCTTGAGCACCTGTATTCCTATATGCCCCAGTCCGCCCGCGCCGATTGCGACTGCGTAATCGCCCGGCAGCAGATGCGCCGCGGCCTTTTTCACCGCATGGTACGCCGTCAGACCCGCGTCGGCGTAGGGTGCTACGTCCTTGGGTGCGAGTGTGCGCGGCAGCTTGATCAGCGCGCGCTCGGCGGTCTTGAGCAACTCGGCGTATCCGCCGTTCGAATCGATTCCCGGAAACGCGCCGCCCGCATGCATATCGTTGCCGCGCCGCGCCGCCAGCGTCTCGCCATGGCTCAACAGCGGATGACAGATCACCGGGTCGCCGACCTTCACGCCCGTGACGCCCGCGCCGATCGCCTCGATCCAGCCGGCGTTTTCGTGGCCCATGATGTACGGCAGTTGGACCGGCACGCGATCGCGCCATAGCCCCTCGATTACATGCAGATCGGTGCGGCATACGCCGGCGCCGCCGACCCGCACGATCACGTCGAACAGGCTCTCGATCCTCGGATCGGGCACGTCCTTGTAGACCACGAACTCGGGCCGCTCGAGCTTCAGATCGTACTGATTTAGAACTGCTGCCTTCATTTGATTATAGCCGGGGCGTCGCGGACTCGCCCGCACCCCCATGACTAATTATAGCCGCGGCTTCGCAGACTCGCCCGCACCCCATGCCCATAGCCGCGGCTTCGCTAACTGATTCTGAATCGCGCGCTGCGCGCACCTCGCAGACTCGTTTGCTCGCTACGCCTTCGGCTCCGCTAGTGCCGCCCCCCCCCCCATGCCCGCTTCGCCCGAGTCGAACTTCACTTGCTCCCTCTAAGGCAGATACTGCGGCTGGAATTCGGTCGGGATCAGCACCGATTTGACCGTGACCAGGTCGTATTTTCCCCGGTCGCCCTGGAAATGCACCAAGCCCGCGATTAGCTGCTGCGGATCGTGCAACGGAATCAGCCGCTCGTCGTTGAATACGTCACCGCTCATCGTCAGCTTCACCGTGCGCGTCTCACCCGGCGCGATCGGTGTGTTGGGCTCGACGTCGAGTTTGCCGGTATAGTCGGCCGGTCCCGCCTGCGCGATCGCCGCCGCGTCGCCATTGACGAACGTCGTCATCGCCATCGAGTATTCGGTCAGCTTCAGCGGCATATCGCTGATATTCTTGATCTTCGTATTGAGGATCAGCGTGCTGGTCTTCTCGTCATAGGTCGCACCGGTGCCGCGCACCGTCGCCAGATTCACGTCGGGCGCGGCCGAGACCGGCTCAAAGCGATCGGTCTGCTGCGGCAGCCGCACCGGAAATTTTGCCGCCATGTAGACCCAGCCACCGACCATCATGGCGACGGTGATGCCCGCCAGCACGCTCATCCAGAAGTGATCGCGCGGCGTAATCAATCCGATGTCCGGCGCATCGTCGTTGATCGGCAGTTGAATCGTCACCGCCAGGCGCGTCACCGTGCGCTTGGGCACCGTCCAGTAGAGCATCCAGATGACGCCGATGATAAATCCGGCGAGCGACCACCACCAGACGAACGCACCGCCGTAATGCTCCAGGTTAACTTTCTGCCCATCGAGCAGCGACACGTCGAAGCGAAATGGCGTCGTACTGGGCTCGACCGTGACCCATTCGCCCGGGCCGATCAGCGTGCCGGTACCCTGAATCGCGATCCCGGGATGGACGTGCCAGCGGCCCGGATTACGGCCGCGCATTACCATGTTGAAATTGTAGACGCCGCCCTTTTCGACGAAAATCGACCCCATGTCGGGCTCGCCGTTGACCGTGCGATCGGCCAGCACGAAAACCGGGCCGGGCACCACCGGCGTGATGTACGCCGTGGCCGGCGGATCGAGCGTGTAGGGCCAGGTCTCGAGGATCTTGAGGCTCCCGGTGATCGTGACCGGATCGCCAACCTTAATCACGGTCGGCGAGATATGGACGTTGAAAAACGCGACCGTCAGGTCCTTGAGAAACGGCTCGTCGGCCGCTTCGCCATGGGCCCAGGCGCCGCGTGCGCCGCACAGGATAATCAGGACGGCCGCCGTCAGACCGGCCGCGAATCGCAATCGCATCTGCGCACTCCTCACCGGGCAACGGCCTGTAACGGGCCGCGCCGCTGCGCAATCGGGCGGAATCCTATCTGCTGATCGCCCGTCGTTTTAGATTTTGTGACTTCGAGGCCGGCGGCTCGCGCCGCGTCGGCCACAGGATCATGATCCAGTAACAGGCGATTCCGAGTCCCACCGACAGGCCTACCGGCGGTCCCAGCTCCCCCGGACCCGCCATCCCGCCGTGAGCGCTCGCCGACGAAGCGAACAGGCCGATCCACGAGATCGCGAGCGCCATCCGCCGCGTCCATCGGTAATTATGCGTTCTTCGGGTCATTGCCTGCCAGATACTCAATCGACGTCAGTTACTGAATACTCAGATCGTCTTGATAAAACGTCCGATCGGCCATACCGCGAGATAGCGGCCGATGAATTGCCCGATCCAATAGCCAATCACCGCCATGGTCCCGCCAAATACCAGTGAGACGTACTGAGTCTCACCCAAAAAGCTCCGCAACGCACCGCGCTCGATATGCCGCATGTACTCGGGCGTCTGCGAACGGATATAGCCGATGCCCTGCACGTCCGACACGGTCATCACGTGATGCATGAACACGGCGGGCTGCAGAAACGGAGCGAGCGGTATGTAATTGAACGCCCAGACCATGAACGCCCACGTCGCCCCTCCGATCAGCGATGTGAGCACGAAACTTCGCGTCTTCATCAGCAGCCAGTCGAGAATGATCGCCGCCGGCACGGTCGAGATCGGCCAGACGAAATTCAGCGGATAGGTCTCAGCCACATGCCATTGAAAGTAGCGGCCAATCCACGAGGCCAGGAACAGGCACACGCAGGTATAGGTCGCGCCGGTCGGAAAGCGCCACGCCACCCATTGAATCCATTGCAGCGCCGACGGAATGATAATCGTCGCGAAGGCCGTGATCACCGGCCACCACTGCGCGTCTTTCCAGTCGGTCCAGAAATCCCAGTCGCCGGCGAACAGCAGCTTGGTGATATCCGCCGCCCCCGCCACGATAAATATCGCCGTGACCCAGAAGACCACGTCCCAGGTCCGATCGATATACTTGTATTTCGCGTTCAGCAGGTCGCGCAGTTCGAGCCGCCGCTGGCGTTCAGCCGCGGACATCGTTTGCGCGGAAGGTGTCGACGCCATCTATTCTCCCCCAATTCCCCAAGCTATTGTTCGCCGGTCCCACCCGGCGCATTACTCAACCCGCGGCCGCGCTATGGATTGGCGCTTCCTCGCTGGCCTGCGCCGACTTCTCGATCTGATAGAGCCGCAGGATGCTCTCGCCCCAGACCGCGAACATGCCGCTCGCCAGCCATCCATAGGCCACGAACGGCCAATGGAACGGCACCGAGAAAAATTCTTCCGATAGCCACAAACTGTGGCCCCATTCGTTGAACGCGACCTGCATGAACTCGAGGACCGCCGCCGAGATCAGCAGGAAAAACGACCACGGAAAGCCCTTGTCGGGACTGTATAGTGCGGGTATCCGGTAGCGCCCGTAAATGTACGCACCCAGCGCCAGCACCACCGAGAGCGGAAAGAAAAAATAGAACATCGGGATATGCGTCGGCGTCAGCGCCGTATCGCGCACCATCGTCTGATGCCACGCACCGTCCCAGTTCGGCCAGAAACTCGCCTCGATGTAGAGCGACAGGCTGGTCGCGCCGATAATTCCCCACAGCACCGCAATCCGCCGCACCTCTTCGCGCGGCGCGGCCTGCGGATTCTCGAGCGCGCGGCCGGTCCGGATCAGCCATCCGTACCACAGACCGCAGAAGATCCCGTTGGTCAACAGTTCCGCCCAGAACAACGCACGGTAATGCGTCGTGAAGGCGTGCGTCGCCGAATTCAGACCAATCGTGAAGGCGTACTTGTAGTCGAAGAGCCAGAGAAACAGGTTCGCCGCCAGCAGCGCCGCACAGCCGACGAACAGCGTCTTCCAGCCTCCGAGCCAATCCGTTGGGCCGCGGCCCGCTTCATCGAGTCCCCGTGTCGAGTCCATCCAGATCTTCCCCTGTGACCAGAGATTGACTTATCAGTCAAGGGCTTACACCGCATCGACGCGCGGCGTCAACCATTGCGCTTCCCCGCGTCCGGTGATCGTCCCAATCGTCGCCGCGCGTTCAGGCCGGCGGACGCGGACGGCTCGTGATCTCTTTCGATTCCGCCGCCTTGAGCTTGCGCGCGGCCGCCGCCCGCCGCCGCGCGTAGACCGCCGGGTCGGCCAGCGGCGAATGGTCGTGGCCATGCGGATGCTGCTGGTTCTTGGTCTCGGGCAGGCCGAGTTGCGCTGAGCGCTCCGCGCGCGCCGCCACCGTATCGTCGTACTCCGCGCCACGGCCATGCTTATAGGCCGCAAAACGCGATGCCGACTTATCGTCCATCCAGCACAGCCGCGCGCTCGGCGGCACCTTGAGGCTGGTCACGTCCCGACGCGACGGATCGCTCCGGCCCGCGCCCGGTGGCGGACTTCCGCCGCCCATCATGAAGCTCACCGCCGAGATTATGCGCCGCGCCGGCCGCGCACATTGCGGGCACGGCCGTGATCGCATCCGCGCCGCACTAAGCGGCACCAGCACTTCGAAGGTCACCCCGCAGGGCTCACAGCGGCATTCGTACAACGGCATCGCGATCTCTTTGCGCACTTGCGGCGCGGCGCGCGTCTTTCGATCAACGCGGGCCGCGCCGTCTCAACTATCCAATTCCGATCTCATTCGATCAGATGCGGATGTTCCTTCCAGTCCTCGGGGTCGTGGGTGATCCAGACCGTCGCGCCATGCATATCGCGAATCGCCTTCACCCGCCGGATCGACTTCACCGCCGTGATCGGGTCGGTGTCGATCGGCATGCCCGCCTCCAGGTCAATCGCGGCGCGCAGATGCACGGTGTCGCCGGTCAGCAGGAACGTGCGATTGGGCAGGTTGACCAGCAGCGAGCATTCGCCCGGCGTATGGCCGGGGGTGTAGAGGAACTTGAGCGCGCCATCGCCGAACAGGTCGAAGTCCTGGTCAAGCTCAAGCCAGTTGTACGCACGGGTCGGCAGAAAATCGTTCAGGATAAACGCCCAGCGCCGATCCGGGTCCGGCCAGTAGGCGTATTGCAGCTCGTTGGCGCCAACGATGAACGTGGCCTTCGGGAAATACGTCAGGCCGCCCGAATGATCCAGATGCGAATGCGACAGGATGACGTATTTCACGTCCGACGCCTTGTAGCCGACGCCCGCGATCTGCTTGTCGAGCGTGTCCGACTTGCTCCATTTGATCGGCAGCGCCTGCGCCACTTCGCCCCAGTAGCCCGCCGCGTCGTCGATAACCTTGGGGTTACATCCGCTGTCGAACAGCACCAACCCCTTGGGATGCTCGATCAGGAACGAGGGGCACGGCAACTGCAACAGGCTTGCGTCGCCGCCATGCATCAGGAGCGACGCCGGTGCGGTCAGTTCCGCGCCCGGCAGAGCCCACATCTTCTTCGCTTTGCCATCAGCCATTGGTCCACTCCAATCGATATTTCGTTAGGTACATCTGCTGAGATTGCCGCTTGTGGCGCATCGTCCGCCAGATCGCCGCCACGCTAGATCGGGCCGTCCGACACTGTCAAGCAAAGCCCTCCGCGGCGATCCCACGCGCCTCGAGATACGCCGCGATCGTCGCCGCCCGCGCCTGCGCGTCGGCCAACGCGACATAGCCGTCCGGCCGCACCAGGTAGACCGCGTTTTGCCGCAGGCCGGCCCGGCCCATCGCCGCGCGCCATCGAAATTGATGCAACGGCAGCTTGCGCTCGTCGCACACCGCGCGGATCTCCGGCGCCGCTTCACCATAGACATGGACTTGCCACGCGATCGCCGCCAGCGGCTTGAAGTTGTCGCCCGCGACGCCGTCGCGCTCCGCCTCCACCCACGGCAAGCGGTCGCCGCCGTAAACCGATCCCGCATTCCCTTCACTCAGGATACTCGTGCGATAGCTCACCGCGGTCTGCGAGATCGTGCGAAACATGAAGCGGCGCACCGCCGCGATCCTGAACAGCCGCGGAATCACCCGCGGCACGATCTGGAGCCGCACGCTCCGCGCGATCGCGCCGCGATTGGTAACCGCGCTGAAGGCCCGATCGGTGGTCGCTACCAGCCGGCGCGCAAAGGCGATTCGCTCCGGCTCATAGCTGTCCAGGATCGCCGCGCCCGCCCATCGCTGGATCACCGCGGCGAGTTTCCACGACAGGTTCACCGCGTCGCCGATCCCGGTGTTCATCCCCTGTCCGCCCACCGGACTATGGATATGCGCGGCGTCGCCCAGGATGAACGCGCGCCCCTTGCGGAAATGATCCGCCACCCGATGATGCACGCGGTAGGTCGAGAACCAGTTCACCCGTTCGACCTCGATCTTCATCTCCTCGATCACGCGATTGCTCACGTCCGCCCACTCGAGCCCCTCGCGCCGATGCTCCACCCGCTCTTGCAGCGTGCCAATCAGCCGCGCGTGCCCGTCGGCCTTGAGCGGAAAGGCCGCGAGAAAATCGCTCGCGTCGAGCCCGACATGCAGCTCGCCGTTGATTGCCGGTCCGCGCGCCGCCATGTCGGCGACGTAATAGAGATGTTCATACGAGCCGCCCGGAAAGCCGATCCCGAGCCCCTCGCGGACCGTCGAATGCGCCCCGTCGCATCCCGCCAGGTACGCCGCCGTGCAAGTCTCGATCGCGCCATCGGTCCCCTTGAGCCGCGCGGCCACGCCGGGCGCCGTCTCCTCAAATTCGACCAGCTCCGTGCGCCGCTCGACCGTGACGCCGGCCGCGGCGAGGCGCTCGACCAACAACCGCTCGTGCTCGTCCTGTGGAAAGATAATCAGATACGAGAAGGGGCTCATGCCCGCGCCCAGTTCGCCGATAACCGCCCGCGCCGTATGCGCGCCGGCGACCCAGAAGTTTACCGCCGCGACCTTCCGTCCGCGCGCGACCACCTCGTCCGCAATTCCGATCTGATTGTAAAACTCGAGCGTGCGCGCCTGCACCGCCAGCGCGCGCGAGGTCGTCCCCGGCGCGGCCGTCTTATCGACGATCCTCACGCGCACGCCCAGCCGCGTGAGCCACAGCGCAATCACCAGCCCGGTTGGCCCCGCGCCGACGATCAACACGTCCACGGCGTCCGCCCCGCTCATCGTCGATCCACTCCTCGGGTGAGACTACGCGCGGGCCGCGGCCCATCGCGATCGCGCACGCCGCGCGCCGCTCACCCGGTATGCGCCAGGACGAACTGGCCCATCTTGTCGATCGCCTGCTGTCCCTCCGGCAGGATCTTCGCGAACACGTGCCACACGTGCATCATGTCCTGCCACACTTCCAGCTCGACTTTGACTCCGGCGGCCTTGGCCCGTTCCGCGACCCGCGTCGAATCGTCGAGCAGGATCTCCGCCTCGCCCACCTGGATCAGCATCGGCGGCATCCCGCGATAGTCGCCATGCAGCGGCGAGGCCAGCGGATTGCGCGGGTCCTTGTCACCGACGTAAACCTTGGCCATCGGCTTGAGGCTCGCCTGGTCGACCATCGGGTCGCGCGCCGCCTTGGTCGTCACCGAATCGCCCGTCGCTTCCATGTCGGTCCACGGCGAGATCGTCGCCGTCGCGGCCGGCAGCGCGACGCCCTGATCGCGCAGCGCCAGGATCGTCGCGAGCGTCAATCCTCCGCCCGCCGAATCGCCCGAGATCACGATCTTGCCCGGCTTATAGCCCTGCGCGAGCAACCACTTATAGACCCCCGTCGCATCTTCGACCGCCGCCGGAAACGGATCCTCGGGCGCCAGCCGGTAATCGATCGCCAGCGCCTTGGCCTGCGCCGCGCGCGCGATCCGCGCGACCATCGCGCGATGCGTATTGACCGATCCCATCACGTAGCCGCCGCCATGCAGATACAGGATCACGCGATCGTCCGCGGCGCCTGGCGGCACGATCCATTCACCCTTGACGCCCGCCGCCTCGACCGGCGTGCAAGTTACGTCCTTGGCCACGCGCTCGGCGAACTTCTCCATTCCGCCGCGCATCTGGCCGAAGCTGGCGTTGGGGTTGCGTGGTTGCGCTTTGAGGATTTCCAGAACCTTGCCAAGCTGTTCACTCGCCATTCGCGCTCTCCTCCGAAACGGTTTCGCGGATGATAAAGGTTCAGCCGCTGCGCCCCGTCAGGTCGCGCGCGGCCACGAGCTATTTGCGCTAGCACAGTCCCGGCTAGCGCGTACAGGATACCCCCCGCCGGGTAGTGTCCTAATTTGAATCGGGGAGGGTCACAATCGTTTTGCAGCGGCGACAAATGATCTGGTTGTCGGACTTCCGGAATCCTTTCGATACGGACTCTATGGATCGGTACAGTTTATTGCGGCTGTAAACGTTATTCTCGTCCTCTTCGCACTCGGCGTCGCCTTTTCTCCCGCACTTCGAACACGTAAACGAAATCCTGAACTTTTCGCGTTGAGCCACATGCGCCCCTTTTAATCAGTCTTGCTCACGCCACCAGTCATCGTCCTTACGTACACGCTGAGAGAGGCGGCTATACACCTCGCGCGTGTCGTGGGATGGTATTGGTGCCATTTCAATTTCTCGCTTGCGCAGCTCGCGTTGTTCCTTCCTCTCTTTCTTCCGGCGTCGCTCGATACCCAAAAGTGCCGCTGCGCGCCGCCGCTTCTGTTCTTTGGTCATCGGGGTTGATTTCAGGCGCTTCCGTGCCATAAGGTTAACGGTATGCGTAAGCGGTCACGGAAACAAGCGCCTGAGGACATAAATCAGATAGCGCATCGGATGACGCAACATATCATCGATGCCACGGAGGAACCGGACCTGAGCGACGAAAAGGCACGCTCCGCGCTCGCACGCGCGCTAGGGCGGCTCGGTGGCCTCAAGGGCGGTCATGCTAGGGCGGCGAAGATGACGGACGCGGAAAGGAGCGAGAGCGCTAGCAATGCGGCTCGCGCTCGATGGGCCAAGCGCTAAAGCTTTCAATCATGATTTGACTCGAATTCTGTTTGTTCCCCCCCTC
>DATLRA010000089.1:0-20765 GCA_035534935.1 Binataceae bacterium (SeqCode) | reverse complement strand
AAGAATCTTCGCATCGATGACATCGAAGCTAACAAGATAGCGGAGCAACTCCTGCGCGAGAAACCAGAGCAGGGCTATATGACCATCTCGAACGCCTATCAGTGGCGTCTTCAATATAACCGCGTAATACAAAAAGCAGGGGAGGTTCCGGGCATCACCCGGATCACGTGATGGCCGTCAAGCAGCGCAAAACTAATTCGGTTGTCGAGTTCGGTGACTTTCAAACGCCGACGGCGCTAGCGATTGCCGCTATCCAGGTACTGCGCCGGCTACGCATTCGGCCCCGCTCTATATTGGAGCCGACCTGTGGCGCGGGAGCGTTCGTGGCCGCAGCCGCCGCGGGCTTTCCCGAAGCCGCGTCGATCATCGGCATCGAAATCAACCGTAACCATTTAGCGGCAGCCAAAGACACCGTGGATCGGCGGGACCGCCGGATCGAGTTGCGGGAGGGCAACTTCTTCAAGCTCGATTGGGAGAATGTAGTTTCGAAGACCGGTGAACCATGGTTGATCGTCGGGAATCCTCCTTGGGTTACTAGTGCAAATCTCGGCGCTATCGAAAGCGCGAACCTTCCCGAAAAATCTAATTTTCACGGCCGGCAAGGAATTGAGGCGATTACCGGAAAGAGCAATTTTGATATCTCCGAATGGATGCTCCTACGCTATCTCGATTGGTTGAAAGGTAGCGTCGGCACGATTGCCGTGCTCTGCAAAACGGCAGTCGCGCGCAAAATTCTGCTGCACATCTGGAAGAAGAAACTCCCCATGCACTCAGCTCGCATCTACAAGATTGACGCGCTCGGCTATTTCGGAGCGGCGGTGGATGCCTGCTTTTTCGTACTTGAAATCCAGCCCGGGAGTCATGCACTCGGCTGCGACATTTTCGAGAACCTTGATGCAAGTTCGGCCGCCCGGACGATTAGCTTTCTTGACGGACACATCATCTCCGATGTCGCGGCGTTCAACCGGCACCGCGAGCTGCTGGGGCCGGAAAGTCGCTATATTTGGCGGTCCGGTATAAAGCATGACTGCTCCAAGGTCATGGAATTGGCTGCAACGCCAAAGGGCTATCAAAACGGCCTCGGCGAAATTGTCACCCTCGAAGATGACATCTTATTTCCGATGCTCAAAAGCTCCGACATCGGTAACAGCCGCATCCAATCTCGGGGCGTAATGGTAGTCCCGCAAAAGTTCATCGGTGAGGAAACCGGCTATATTCGAACGAAAGCCCCCAAAACGTGGGACTACCTCGAGCGCCACGCCGCGTTCTTCGATAAGCGCGGTAGCGTTATCTATAAGAACAAGCCTCCCTTCTCGGTTTTTGGTGTCGGACCCTACAGCTTCGCACCATGGAAAGTCGCGATCTCCGGCTTCTATAAGAATCTCCATTTCGTGAAAATCGGCCCGGTCAACGGCCGACCGGTGATGTTTGACGACACCATCTACTTCCTGCCGTGCTGGTCAGAAGAGGAAGCCTGCTTCATCGAAGCCCTGCTCTGCGAGGATGTGGCACAAGAGTTTTTACATTCCATGATCCACTGGGATGAGAAACGCCCGATTACCGTCGAAATTCTCAAGCGGCTCAGCATAGCCAAGCTCGCGGAAATGTGTGGATGCGAGGGCGACTACGCTCGCTTCGCCGAGCGCCAAGTCATCCTCAGGAAGCCGACCGTCAATCTCGAACTCGCCTTCATGCCTGTGGTCGGCGGTAAATCCCTTCGTTAGGGTTCACAGCCTGACGTGCCGCACCATTACGGGCAAGCAGCACACCCAACGGGGGGTCAGGCGGGGCGGGATGTGTACGTCCGCTCGATCTCGCCGGCCAGCAGCAGGTCCTTGGCCGTCACGCCGCCCGCATCGTGGGTCGTGCAGACCATCCGCACCCGCGTGTAGTTGACGTGGATATCCGGATGATGGTCGGCCGCCTCGGCGATCGTGGCGACCTCGTTGATGAAGCGGATGCCGTCCATGAACTGCTTGAAGCGAAACAGCTTGGCTATGGCGTTGTCGGCGTACTCCCAGCCGCTTACCGCCTTGAGCTGCTCCGCAATTTCGTTCTGAGTGAGCTTCGCCATCGGTGGTGTCCTTTTGCTTTCGCTTGTCGGCCGCCCGCATCATATATTAGACCAGATGCCAGGCGGCGCTCTATCGCGGCCGCTTCAGGATGGACGATACGGTTACGGGCGGAACGGCATGAGTGAAAAAATCGACACGCGCAAAACCATTCGCATGACACCGGCCGAGGCGACGGCCTTTCTTCAGAATACGCCCAATTGCTCGCTCGCCACGCTCGATCGCGAGGGCTATCCGCATCTGGTGGCGATGTCGTTTGCGGTCGATGACCACGGCGACATCCTGATGACCAGCTTCGGCCGCGCGCAGAAAGTCGTCAACTTGCGGCGCGACCCGAAGACCGCCGTGATGGTCGAGCACGGCCTCGATTACGACAAGCTCAAGGGCGTGATGATCCGCGGCCGCGCGACTATCGTCGAGGATTTCGCGGCGGTGCTCGACGCGATGGCGCAGGTCTCGGGCAAGATGGCCCGGCTGGCCGGCCGCCCGACCGTCAACGGCCGCGTGCCGGTTTCCGAGTCCTACCGGAGCCAGGCGGCCAAGCGCGTCGTAATCCGGATTCATCCGGAGAAATGGGCGAGCTGGGATCACGCGAAAATCGCGCCGGCCGCGCGCTGAAGATTAACCGGCCGCCGGCGCGCCCGGGCGCTTACCGGCGACGACCTTCGTGGGGTATAGAAATATGGCCAACAAGTACGTTACCGACGAGGCCCGCAAGCAGATCGGCAAGGCCGGCGAGCCGCGCACCGCCGAGGTCGAGCGCGGCGCGATTCGCCGCTTCGCCGAGGCGATCGGCGACCCCAATCCGATCTTCAACAGCGACCGCGAGGCGCGCCACGGCCGCTTCGGCGGGATGATCGCGCCGCCGACCTTCTGCCGCTCGCTCTCGGCCGCGATTCCCGACGTCAAGCTGGACATGGGCGAGTCGTTCCGCGGGCTCGACGGAGGCTCTGACTGGGAGTACTTCGAGCCGATTCGCGCCGGCGACCGGATCACCGTGCAGACCAAAATCGCCGACCTGCGCGAGAGCGCCGGCAAACTCGGCCCGATGGTCTTCATCACGACCGAGACCAGCTACACCAACCAGTTCGGCCAGGTCTGCGCGATCCAGCGCGCGACCGCTATCCGCTATTAGCGCGGGCCGTCCCCTTGGCATGATTTACGACATATTGGAGAGACCAGCATGGCGGGCAAACAGATCTATTTCGAGGACGTTGAGCCGGGCGCCGAGATCGCGCCGCTCGAGAAGCATCCGACCACCCAGCAACTGGTCAAATACGCCGGCGCGTCGGGCGACTTCTACCAGATCCATTACGACAAGGACTTCGCCCTCAAGAACCATCTGCCGGGCGTGATCCTGCACGGCGCGTTGAAGAACGCCTTCCTCGGCCAATTGATGACCGACTTCGCCGGTGATCGCGGATGGCTGCGCAAGCTCTCGGTCCAGTACCGCGGCATGGACCAGCCCGGCACGCCGGTCGTATGCAAGGGCAGGGTGGCCAAAAAATATGTCGAGCAGGGAAATCATCTGGTCGACTGCGAAATCTGGCTGGAAAACGCCAAGGGCGAAAAGACCACGCCCGGCTCCGCGACCGTGATGCTGCCGTCGCGCGGCGCGGCCGGCTGATCGCGCGGAACAAATTTCCGCGTTTGAATTAGATGAAGCGGCAGTTCGCAACCGCGGCGTTCGAGGCCGCCGACCTGCTTGAGGGCCGCGTCGAGCCGCGTTACTCCAAGGTGTTGACGCGGCTGCTGGCCGCCCACGCGATCGCCGAAAAGCTCACCGCCGAGGGCTACGCGCGCGCGCTCGAATCGATTGGCGACGCGGCGCTCAGGCCGACGATCGCCAAAAACCTCGCCGAAGAGCGCAAGCACGCGCGCCTGATCTACCAAATCCTCGACCAGCTCGGCATCGATGAGGCGCACGCCGACCGCTCGATGGTCACCGCGCTCAAGTCGGCCTCGTTCGCCGCGCCGCGGCGCTTCGCCGAGCATCCGGTGGGGCCGCTCGAACTGCTGATGGGCTCGCTCAGCCTGGACATGACGGGCCTGCTGATCGTCGGCGTGAACTATCGCGACTCGAGCTACGCGCCGCATGCCCGCGCCGCCGAGATCATCCTGGCCGAAGAGGAGGACCACGAACTGTTCGCCGCCACCGAACTGCATGACGCGGCCGCGCGCTTCGGCGCGGAGAGCGTCAACGCCGCGCTCCGCGATTGGCTGCCGTGCGCCGTGAATTTCTTCGGACCGCCGGGCAGCGGCTTTACCTTCGATTGTTTACGCTACGGGCTCAAGGCGCGCGACAACGCCGAACTCGCCGAACTCTACCTCACGATGCTCGAGCGGCGCGTGCTCCAGGCCGGGCTCGCGATGCCGCAGCTGACGCCGGACTACCCGCACGCCATCGCCTAGCGCCGCGCGCGCCGCTGACCGCGAACTGGCGGGCGGCCACGTCCGTGCCATACTGGCGGTAGCGATCGCCACGTGATCTTGCGCGCGACCGTGCCGAGGACATGGCGCCCACCGATCAATCCGCCGCCGCCCACGAGCCGCCGCCGCGCATCGGCGTGTCGGCCTGCCTGCTCGGCCAGCAGGTGCGCTTCGATGGCGGCCACAAGCGCAGCGAGTTTCTGGTCGAGGTCTTCGGCCGCTTCGTCGAATTCGTCCCGTTCTGCCCGGAAGTCGAGCTCGGCCTGGGCGTGCCGCGCGAGACCTTGCGGATCGAACGCCGGGACGGCGAGATCCGCCTGATCGCCAATCGCAGCGGCGCCGACCATACCGCCGCGATGCGCACGCTGGCCGATCGGCGCACGGCCGCAATCGCGCGCGACGATCTGAGCGGCTACGTGCTCAAGAAGGACTCGCCGAGCTGCGGGATGGAGCGCGTGCGGATCTACCCGGCGAATGGAACCCCCGCGCGCGACGGGCGCGGCCTGTTCGCCGAGGCCCTGATGCGCCGCTATCCGAATCTGCCGGTCGAAGAGGAGGGCCGCCTCAACGACGCGCGCATCCGCGAAAATTTCATCGAGCGGGTCTTCGCCTATCGCCGGCTGCGCAACTTTTTTTCCGCGCGCTGGACGGTCGGTGGGCTGGTCGCCTTTCACACCGTACACAAGCTCCAGTTGCTCGCGCATGCGCCCAAGGCTTACGCCGAGCTGGGCCGGATCGTCGCCGGGGCGCGTGCGATCGATCGCGCGGAGCTGCGCGATCGCTACGAGCGCGAGTTCATGGCCGCGCTGGCCCGGCCCGCGACCGCCGCCCGCCACGTCAATGTCATGCAGCATATGGCGGGCTATTTCAGCGATCGGCTCGACCCCGGCGCACGCCAGGAATTGACCGGTCTGATCGAGGATTACCGCGGCGGGCTGGTCCCGTTGATCGTGCCGATCACCCTGATGCGCCATTACGTGCGCCACTTCGCGATCGACTACCTCGCCGGCCAGGTCTACCTCGAACCGCATCCGCGTGAGCTGATGCTGCGCAATCACGTTTGAACGTCACTGCGCGCATACTCGACTGTCCACCGGCACCGGCCCACACTTGTCAGACGCAAGCGCCGCATAGTAATGGTCGCCGAGGCTCGCGGCCGATTGGCGCTGGCCGAGGAGACGCTCGATGAAGATCGGACTGTTCGCGGTCGGCACCAACCGGATGGCCGGTGGCGGGCTGCTGCGCGCGGTCGCCGCCCATGCCGAACGGCTCGGCGTCGCGACCCTGTGGGTGCCCGAACATGTCGTGCTGCTCGACCAGTACGCCTCGCGCTATCCCTACGCGGATAACGGCCAGATTCCCGCGCCCAGCCATGCGCCGATCATGGATCCGTTTCTCGCGCTCACCTGCATGGCCGCCGCCACCTCGAAGATTCGCCTCGCCACCGGTATCTGCCTGGTCCCCGAGCACAACCCCCTGGTGCTCGCGAAAGTCACCGCGACGCTGGATTTCTTAAGCGGCGGACGCTTCACGCTCGGTGTCGGTATCGGATGGCTCGAGGAGGAGTTCGTCGCCCTGGGCATCCCGTGGGAGCGGCGCGCGCAGCGCACCCGCGAATATATCGCCGCGATGCGC
The DNA here is from genome assembly GCA_035534935.1 of Binataceae bacterium (SeqCode). Lineage (GTDB taxonomy): Bacteria > Desulfobacterota > Binatia > Binatales > Binataceae > JADMIL01. The sequence continues at coordinate 14,628 of DATLRA010000089.1, read as the reverse complement.
TCGCTGTGGGGCGACGAAGTCAGCAGCTATGACGGCGAATTCGTCAAATTCACCAACGTGCGCAGCTTCCCCAAACCCGTGCAGGGCGGCAAGCTGCCGGTCTTTTTCGGCGGCGAGAGCGCACCCGCACTGCGCCGCGTGGCCGAATACGGCAACGGCTGGTGCGGCTTCAATCTGTCGCCGGCCGAGGCCGCGGTCAAAATCCGCAAAATAGAGGAGTTGCTCAAGGCCAACGGACGCCAGCGCTCGGATATCGAATTCGCGGTCTCGCCGTACTCCCAGCCGATCACGCGCGACGACCTCAAGCGCTATCGCGACGCCGGCGCCGACGAAGTCGTGCTGATCACGATGCGCCCGCCGCGCCTCGAGGCCGAGGTGGTCGCCAATCTCGAAGAGATCGCGCGCGACTGGGTCGAACCGGCCGCCGCTATCTGAACTCATAACCCCGCGCTCACGGCTCAGACGGGCGCGGGCGCAATCATTCAGCGAGGTAAGCAAAAATGAAAGTCGGATATTTCGCCGTCGGCATCGGGCCGTTCGTCGACCCTGCATTGATCAAGTTGATCGCCACCACCACCGAGCGGCTGGGCTTCTCGACGCTCTGGGCACCCGAGCACGTCGTGCTGCTCGCCGAATATTCCTCGCGCTATCCGTACTCGGCCGGCGAATTTCCGATGCCGGTCGAGACGCCGATCAACGACCCCTTCACGACGCTCAGCTTCGCCGCCGCGGTGACCTCGAAAATCCGCCTCGCCACCGGCATCTGCCTGGTGCCCGAGCATAATCCGGTGATTCTCGCGAAAATCACCGCGACGCTCGATCATCTGAGCGGCGGACGCTTCGTCCTCGGCACCGGTATCGGATGGCTCGAGGAGGAGTTCCAGGCGATCGGCGTGCCATGGGAGCGCCGCGCCCATCGCACGCGCGAATATATCGAGTCGATGCGCTCGCTATGGGCCGGCGATCGCAGCTCGTACAGCGGCGAATTCGTCAACTTTCGCGGCGCGCTGAGCTATCCCAAGCCGGTCAACGCCAAGCGCATCCCGGTCTGGTTCGGCGGCGAGAGCGGGCCCGCGCTGCGCCGCGTGGCCGAGTATGGCGACGGCTGGATCGGCTTCAACCTGTCGCCCGCCGAAGCCGCGCCGAAGATCAAAAAAATCGAGGAGCTGCTGAAGGCCGCCGGGCGCAAACGCTCCGAGATCGAAATCGCCTGCTCGCCTTATGGCAAGCCGATCACGGCCGACGATCTCAAGCGCTATCGCGATGCCGGAGCCGAAGAGATTGCGCTGGTGCGCTTCGACATGCCGGCCGATCCGCGCGAAATCGTTACGCAACTCGAGCAGATGGCACGCGAATACGTCGAGCCGGCCGCCAAGCTGTAAACCGTCGCACGGCGGCGCGAATGCCGCCGAATTTTCATCATGGGCGCGGATCGAGATTCGGTCCGCGCCCATGTTCCATAGAATTTCGCAGTGACGCGCGCGCTTAGCGCATCCTCAACCCGCGCTCAGCGCGCCGTCATACCGCCGTCGACCGGCAACGCCGCCCCGGTCACAAACGACGCCGCGTCGGACAGCAGCCAGGTTACCGCTTCGGCAATCTCCGACGGCTTGCCCATCCGCGCGACCGGCTCGACGCTGACCAGCGCGTCCTTGAGCCGCGGATGCGCCGCGACCATGCCGGCGACCATCGCGGTGTCGATCACGCCAGGGCACACCGCATTGACGCGGATTGCGGCGCGCGCATATTCGAGCGCCGCGGTGCGCGTCAGCCCGATCACGCCGTGCTTCGACGCGGTGTACGCGGGCATCCCATGCGAGCCGACCAGCCCGGCCGCCGACGCGGTGTTGACGATCGCGCCGCCCTGGCCCTGCTTGACCATCTGGATGATCTCGTACTTCATGCAGAGCCACACGCCGCGCAGGTTGACCGCCATGATATGGTCGAAATTCTCTTCCGTATCGTCCGCCGTGCGCGCGATTTTGCCCGCTACGCCGGCGTTGTTGTACGCGCCGTCGAGCCGCCCATAGGCCTTGACCGCGGCCGCCACCAGCGCTTCGGCGTCGGCCGGCTTCGCAACGTCGCACCTGGTGAACGCCGCTTCGCCACCGGCGTCCGTGATCATCTTCACCGTCTCGCGGCCGGCCGCGTCGCTCATGTCGGCGACGAGCACCTTGGCCCCTTCGCGCGCAAAAGCGATCGCCGCCGCCCGGCCGATACCCGACGCCGCACCCGTCACCAGCGTCACTTTACCTTTCAACAATCCAGCCATTGGCTACCTCGAACAATAAAATAATGCGGCTCAATAATGCGCCGGCCGCTTAGCGCGACGCGACCACGATATGCTCACGCGCGACAAAGTGCTTGAGCGTCGCCGGGTCGATGAAATTCGGTCCGTCCGCCGCCAGCGCCTTGCCGGCCGGCGACTCGAACGCCGCCGTCATCACCTCCGGACTGTCGAACCACAATTGCGCCACGCCGTCGAACAGCGGCTCGGCATACGCATAGGCCTCGTCCACCAGGTGCGATTGCACATAGCGCCGCAGCCCCGGCACCTGCTTGCCGAGCGCGCCGTGAACCTCGATCCAGTATTTGCGGAAGTCGCCGAGCGGCATCCCGCGCTTGCGCTTGTGCTGCCAGACGCCCTTGATCAGCGAGCTGCCGGTGGGGCCGTCGACGATCACGTGGTCGTGCGTCGCCATCCATTCGACGCGCGACAGATCGATAAAGTTGCGCTCGTCGGCCAGCGCCCCCTCGAGGTAGGCCGGGTTCTTGCGCAATTCGGCCAGCGCCGCCAGGTCATCGATCAGGACTTCAGCCTCGCCGTCATAGGGCGAGTTGCTGTTGGCATAGGGTATCCGATGGCTCTGCACGTAGCGCTTGGACTGCGCGATGCGCCCGGCAATCGGGCCGTGTGTCTCGCTCCAGTAGCGATGAAACGCGGCGTCGTCGAGCGTGGGTTTGCGCGTGATGAAATAGTGAATGTGGATCATCGCAAGGTCTCCGCTTTATCGGGCGCCGCGGCCAATCCGCGTGCGGCGTCCGTGATTTTCCGCTGGATGAGCTATTGCGCTCATATAGCACTGGCCACCGTCCAGCGCCCAGCGCGGCACCGGCGCACGGCGCGGCGGTCCCGGCACCTCGAATGCCCCGTAGCTCCGTAAAACGACATCGCCCGCCGTGGCGCGCGCTTTGCGCTGGCGCCGACGCCCGGATAATTTAAGCCGTGGCCGCGCCGCGCCCGCCTAGTGCGAAGCTTGCCCGTCAGGCGCGGCCGGGGAGAATCGCACAGGTGCATCGAATCGTTTCATTGTTGCCCAGCGCGACCGAGATTGTCTGCGCGCTCGGCTTCGCCGACCAACTCGTCGGCCGTTCGCACGAATGCGACTATCCGGCCGCGGTCACCCGGCTACCCGCGCTCACCAGCCCGAAATTCAATCCCGAGGGCACCAGCGTCGAGATCAACGATCGCGTCAAGACCATTCTGGCCGAAGCGCTCGCCGTCTACCGCGTCGACGCCGATCGCCTGCGCGAATTGCGGCCCGACGTGATCGTCACGCAATCCCAATGCGACGTGTGCGCCGTCAGCATGCGCGAGGTCGAAGACGCGGTCGCGCAATGGACCGGCTCACGCCCGCGCATCGTCTCGCTCGCGCCCTACGCCCTGCGCGACGTCTTTGCCGACATGGAGCACGTGGCCGAGGCGCTCGGCGCCTCCGCGCGCGGCACCGAGGTGGTCGGCGCGCTGCGCGCGCGCCTCGCCGCGATCGAACTGCGCGCCCGCGCCGCGGCGACCCGGCCGCGCGTCGCCTGTATCGAATGGATCGACCCGCTGATGGCGGCCGGCAACTGGATGCCCGAGCTGTTCGCGATGGCCGGGGCGGAAAATCTCTTCGGCCGCGCCGGCGAGCATTCGCCGTGGATGAAGTTCGCCGACCTGGCGGCGGCCGACCCCGACGTGATCCTGATCGCGCCGTGCGGCTTCACGATCGATCGCGCGGCGCTCGATCTCCCGGCGCTCACCGCGCATCCCGAATGGCCGCGGCTCAAGGCCGTGCGCAACGGCCAGGTTCTGCTCGGCGAAGGCAACCAATACTTCAACCGGCCCGGCCCGCGCATCGCCGAGTCGCTCGAAATCCTTGCCGAGATACTCCATCCCGAACTCTTCGCCTTCGGCCATCAGGGTTCCGGATGGCGCCGGCTATGATCGATTGCTACCTTGCGATCTTTATCTGGCCAGGTAGGCGAGTCCGATCCGCGCGGGCATCAGCGTGATGCCGAATTCCGCGATTAGCGGCTTGATATGGCATTCGCTGTCGGCGATCAGAAAATCGACCGCGTCGCTCGAGAAAACCGGCCGCGGCAGCTTCTGCGCGATCATCCCGGCCAGCCGCAGCAGGCCCTCCGGCACATGCACGATCGGACGCCGCCGTCCGGTAATCTCCATCAACAGCCGCACCAGCCCATCGAAAGACATCACCTCGGGCCCGCCGATTTCATAAACCCCGTTCGCGCCGCGGCCGCCCGCCGCAAGCGCCACGCACGCCGCGATATCATCGACCAGCACCGGCTGCAGCTTCTGCCGTCCGTCGCCCGGCACAACCATCACGGGCGCGTACCTGATCGCCTTGGCCAGCCCGTTGACCACGCGGTCCTCGGGTCCGTAGACCAGCGAGGGGCGCAGGATGGTGAAGTTCAGCCCGCAATCGCGCAGCGCCCGCTCGGCCCGGCCCTTGGCGCGAAACCCCGGATTGGGCGATCGATCGTCGGCGGAGGCGCCGCTGATATAGATAAAATTCGCCACCGCGGCGCGCTTGGCCGCCGCGATCAGCGTGATCGTGCCGCCATAATCGACGCGGTTGAAGGTCATCCCGCGGCGCGGATTTTCGACCGGATAGCCGTCGAACTGGGTCGCGTTGACGATCGTCTCGGCGCCGTCGAGCGCTGCGCCTATCCGCGCCGCATCGGTTACGTCGGCCGACGCATACTCGACGCCCTCGAGCGCGCCGATGCGCGCACGCGCGCGGTCCGCATCGCGGGTCAGCACGCGCACCGCGATTCCCGCAGTCTGCGCAAGCCGCCGCACGATCGCGCGGCCGATGAAGCCCGATCCACCGGCCACGGCAACGATTTTTGGCTGAATGCTCATCGCGAGGCTTGATCCGTGGGCGGCTTAATCCGTGGGAGACTTGATCTATGGTGCCGCGTATCCAACTCGCGCCTGGCTGAGGCGCCGGCGCCCGGGTGGACGCTCCGCGCTCATGGCTGACGGCGCCCGGCCGCCATCATCGTGCCGCCGGCTTCAGGCGTAGCGGCGGCGCGGGCGGCGCGCCTTGCGAGCCTTGGGCGGCGGCTGAGACTTCGCGCTATCGGCCAGCGGCATCAATTCGAAGCGCGAAATCTCGGGACGGCAATTGATCCGGATCCGCATCCAGAACGTCCCCAGTCCGCGGTTCGTATAGATGTAGAAGTCGCCGTAGCGGTTGAGTCCCGCGTAGAACTCCTTGCCAATGCGCAGGATCGAATTGATCGGCGACCCGTAGTACGGAATCCGCACCACGCCGCCATGCGTATGCCCCGAGAGCATCACGCCCGGCGCCAGATGGCTGGCGTAGAGCGCCGTGTCTGGATTATGCGCGAGCACGATCGTGCAATCCCGCGGACCTACGTCGCGAAACGCGCGCGACGGTTCGGCCCGCCGCGACCACAGATCGTCGATGCCGACGATCGTCAGGCGCTCGCCGCGCACCTCGATCGCCGCGTTCTCGTTGGCCATCACCCGCGCGCCCGACGACCGCAGCGCCTCCGCGATCATGCCGAACGACGACCAATGGTCATGATTGCCCGCGATCGCGAAAACGCCCGACTTGGGCTTGAGCTCCGCCAGCGCGCGCTGAAAGCCGCCCAGGTAGCGGCGCATCGTGTCGGGGCCCGAAAAATAGTCGCCGGTCAGAAAAACCAGGTCCGGCTGCTGGCGGTTGATCGTCCGTACCGCCTGCTCGAGCCGGTTCAAATCCTCGTCGCGATCGACGTGAAAATCGCTGATCTGGCACGCCACCAGCCCGGCCAGCGCAGTCGGCAGCCGGCGCACCGGCAACTCCACGCGCACCACCTCGACGTCGTCGATCGTCCGCCGCCACATCCGATGCAACGGGCGCAGCGCGATCGGCGGCTTGCGCTTGCGCGCGGGTGTCCGCGGATGCCGCTGAGATTCGTCCGGCCCTTCGGCAGCCGTTAGTTTTGCAGTCGCCATCGAATAAATCAGCTTAGAACACTTCCACCAGATTACGGAAGCTGGCCAGCGTCGATACGCGCGCGTGGCCGTAATCGATCTCGGCGTGCTCCATCTCCCAGGTATGCGGATGCGGGATGTAGACCGCGCCCAGGCCCGCGGCCAGCGCCGCATTGATATCCGAGCGCGGACTGTTGCCAATCATGTAGCTGCGCTCGGGGTCGAGCTCGGCCTGCGCGATCAGCAGCCGATAGGTCGCCGGCTCCTTTTCGATCGGCACGCCGACCCGGCTGAACAGCGGACCCAGCCCCGACCGTCCGAGCTTGCCCAATTGCTCTTCGTGATCGCCCTTGGTGAAGAGCAGCAGGCGATGGCGGCCGCGCAGTTCCGCCAGCGTCTCGCCGACCCCCGCGAGCAATGCGCAGGGCCGCCCGACCAGCCGCGATCCGATTTCCTCCACCGCCGTGCGTAACGCCGCATGCTCATGCGCGGGCGCCAGCTCCTGGGCCGCGCGATGCAGCGCGATCAGATAGGCCCGCCGCCCGTAACCGTGACTCTCGATGATCTTCAGCTCGTGGCAGCGCAGCGCGGCGCGGATCGCGCGCTCGTCGATAACCCCGGCCAGGGCCAGCGCCGCGCGAAAATCCGCCTCCGCTTCGAGAAAATGAATGTTGGAATCCCACAGCGTATCGTCGGCGTCAAAGATCAGGTTGAGTCCGCCTTCGCGGATGCGTGAGGCCATCGGAAAAAAGCGTAGCGGCCCGGCGCAACAAGCGCAATCGACCCTGTCGCCACGTGGTGCAATCGCCGCTTACGCGACGCGTTCCCTCGCACCGATCGGGTTGCCGGGCAGTACCATCACCGCGCCGTTGACCGGATTGCGGCCAACGTAGACTTGGGTCTCGTAGACTGCGCGCAGATTGTCGGCGGTAAAGACTTCGGCCGGCGCGCCGTAGCCCGCCGCCGCGCCATCCTTGAGCAGCAGCACGCGATCGGCGTACATCGCCGCCGCGTTCAGATCGTGCAGCGTCGCCGCGACGGCCAGGCCGCGCTCGCCGCACAGCTCGCGAAAGCGCCCGAAGATTTCGGCCACGTGCCGCAGATCGAGAAACGCCGCCGGCTCATCGAGCAGCGCCACGCGCGGCGCCTGGGCCAGCGCGCGCGCCAGGAAGACCCGCTTGCGCTCGCCGCCCGAGAGCTCCTGGATCGGCCGCGCCGCAAGCGCGAGCAGATCGAAACGTTCGAGCGCGGCGCGCGCGATTTCCAGATCGTGGCGCGTCTCGAAATGAAACGCCCCGAGATGCGGCGCGCGGCCCATCAGCACGATCTCGAGCACCGTGAAGCGAAACGCCACCGGATTTTCCTGCGCGACCATCGCCAGCCGCCGCGCGATCGCCCGCCGGTCATAGCCGCCCAGCGGCCGCCCTTCGAGCTCGACCGTGCCGCGCCACGGCGCGAGCGCGCCGCCCAGAATTTTCAGCAGGGTCGATTTGCCCGCGCCGTTGGGCCCGACGATCGCCAGCAGCTCGCCGTGGCGCACGTCGATCGAAACCTCGCGCAGCACCGTCCGCGCGCCGTAGCCCGCGGTCAGATTGATGGCGCGCAGCGCGACCGCCCCGGCCACGCATTCCGCAGCGCCGGCCGGGCTTTCGGCCGCACTCGTGCCGGGCTTCATGAGGCGAGCGCCTTGCGCCCCTCGCGGCGCAATACGTAGATAAAAAATGGTCCGCCGCACAGCGCCGTGATCGCACCCACCGGCAATTCCGCCGGCGCGATCGCGACGCGCGCGATCAGGTCGGCCGCAACGGTGAAGGCCGCCCCGCCCAGGATCGACGCCGGGATCAGCAGGCGATGGTCCGCGCCCAGCGTCACGCGCAGGATATGCGGCACGATCAGCCCGACGAACGAGATAATCCCGCTGACCGAGACCGCCGCGCCGATCATGATCGACGTCACCGCGAAGATCGTGCGCCGCAGCGCATCGACCTCGACGCCCAGCTCCGCCGCCTCGTCGTCACCGAGGCTGAGCAGGTTCAGGTCGCGCGCGCGCGTTATCAGCACCGCGCACCCGGCGCTGCCGATCACCGCGACCATCGCCACTTCGCGCCAGGTTGGCGCCTCGAAGCTGCCCATCAGCCAGAAGATGATGCTGTGGGTGAAATAGAAATTGACCACGCTGTTGACCAGCATGATCGCCGCGCCCCAGAACGAATTGAAGATCACGCCGACCAGCAGCAGCGTGAACGGCTCGAGCCGCCCGTCGACCAGCGCCAGCCGGTAGACCGCGAGTGTCGAGAGCAGCGCCCCGGCGAACGCGCAGAGCGGCACCATCGCGTCGGCCCCGCCCAGGCGCGAAAAGATCACCATCGCGACGATCGCGCCGAACGCGCCGCCGCCCGAGATGCCCAGGATACCGCCTTCGGCCAGCGGATTGCGCACCAGCGCCTGCAGCGCCGCGCCGACCGCCGCCAGCACCGCGCCGACGATCGCGCCCAGCAGCACGCGCGGCATCCGCACCCCGAACAGGATCGCATGGTCGGCGCTCGCCCGATCGGCGACCGCGCGGATCAGGCTGATATGCACGCTGCCGAAGGCCGCCGCGACGATCGCCATCGCGATCAAAATTGCCGCCAGGATGGCGAGCGTCGTCGCCACCCGCGCCGGTGTGAGATAGGCCCGCGCCAATCCGTCGATCGGCGGCTCGCCCTGCGCGGACGCACGCGCCTTCATGGCAGACGCGCCGCCACCCGGCTCGCGATCGCGTGCCGGCGCGCTCATCGCGACGCTCCGCCGGCGGACGCTTGCGCCGCGTCCGCACGCGCGAAGACCTCCGGATGAATCAGCCGCGCCAGGATTTCCAGCGAGTCGACGATTCGCGGCCCCGGATGAAGCATCGGATCCTGCGCATAGCCGCGGACCCGCCCGTCGCGCACCGCCGGAATCGACGGGTAATGCGCCCAGAAGCTCGACGGCACGCTCGGATCGGTGCCCATCTGCCCGTCGAGAATCACCTGCGGACGCGCGGCGATAATGTACTCGAGGCTCAGCCGCGGCCACTGCTGGTCCGCCACGTCGGCGATATTCGCCGCATGCGCCAGCCCCAGCAGCTCGTCGAGAAACGTGCCGCGCCCGACCGCAACCATCGGCTGATGCCCCACGACCATCAGCGTCGGCCGTGCCGCCGTGCCGTCGAGGCGCCGCTCGACCCCCGCGATCCGCTCGCGCATCCGCATGATCACCGCTTGCGCCGCCTCACGCCGCCCCAGGCGCGCGCCGATCCGCGCAATCCCGGCCTCGATCTCCGCGATCGAATCGTCCCGCACCATCAGCGTCGTATAATCCATCGCGTCGAGCGCGCGCACCTCGCGCAAATCCGACGAAGTTGCGAGTCCGATTACGATCGTCGGCCTAAGCGCCGCGATCGCCTCGATATTCGGTGTCAGAAACGTGCCGACCTTGGGCAGCTTCAAGACCTCCGGCGGATAGTCGCAGTACTGCGATACGCCTTCGACCTCGCCGCCCGCGCCGAGCGCGAAGATCATCTCGGTGGTCGACGGCGCCAGCGACACGATACGCGGCACGCCGCTGGCCGCCGCGTCATCACGATGCGCGCCCGCGTCGCATCCGGCGATCGCCATCGCGATCGCCATCGCGACAATCATGACGTTCGCACGCGCCGCCCGGCCGGCGCATCGCCGCGCCGCCGCTTTCGCCTTAATCCGCACACCGCGAAGGTATCCGATCGCCGCGCCCCGCTTAAGCGCCGCCGCCCGCCGGATTGCATCCGCGCCCCGCGTCGATTAGCGTGCGACCCGCGAGGTAGTTCGCGGTGCGCAAAATCGCCGTCTGCATCAAACAGATTCCGCTGGTCGAGGATACGAATTTCGATCCCGTCACGCGCACCATCCGGCGCGACGGCGTCAACGTCATCAGCGCCTACGATCTGCGCGCAATCGCCCAGGCTGTCGATCTCAAAAATCGCTTCGGCGCCGAGACCGTGGTCGTCACGATGGGTCCGCCGCAGGCCCGCGAGGCGCTGACCGACGCGCTCGGGATGGGCCTCGATCGCGCCGTCCATCTGCAGGACCGCGCGTTTGCCGGCGCCGACACGCTGGCCACCGCCCGCGCGCTCGCGCTGTGGCTCAAACGCGAAGCCTTCGACCTCATCATGCTCGGCAAGTACTCGCTCGACGCCGAGACCGGCCAGGTCGGTCCCGAAATCGCCGAGCTGCTCGGCATCGCCCAGATTACCGGCGTACGCACGCTCGAACTCGACGGCGACCGCATCCGCGCCGAGCGCGAGAGCGACGAGGGCCTCGAACAGGTCGAGGCGCTGATGCCCGCGCTGCTGACCTGCGCCGAGCGGCTGATCAATCCAATCAAGATCGATCCGAAAACGCGCGCGGCGGCGCAGTCGATGCCGATCGAGACGGTGACCGCCGCCCAACTCACGGCCGACGCGGCGCAGTTCGGTCTGGCCGGGTCGCCGACCTGGGTCCAGGAAGTCCGCGCGCAGGAGTCACCGAAAGTCCACTGCACAATGATCGACGCGGCCGATCCTGAACTCGCCGCCGAGCGGGTTATCGCGGCGCTCGAAAGTCGCGGCGCACTCAACCCGCGCGTGCATCACCGCCGTCCGATCGCGGCGCCAATCCGGCCGCCCGCCCGCGGCAAGGACGTCTGGGTCGCCGTCGAAACCGATCTCGCCGGCGCGATCACACTGGGCAGCCTTGAGCTGCTGTCGGCCGCCGATCGCCTGGCGACCCAGCTCGGCGGCGCGGTGATCGTCACCGGCCTGTCCGCGGATCTCGCCCGCCACGCCGGGCTTATCGCGAGCTACGGCGCCGACCGGATCGTAATCCCGGCGAGCCCCGCGCTGGCCAGCTATTCGCCCGACAGCGCCGCCGCCGCGATCGCTCACCTGGTCCGCGACCGCGCGCCCTGGGGACTCCTGCTCTGCGCCAGCGAGCGCGGACGCGACTGGGGTCCGCGGCTGGCCGCGCGGATGGGCCTGGGCCTGACCGGCGACGCGATCGGTCTCGAACTCGACGGCGAAAATCGGATGGTCGCGCTCAAGCCGGCTTTCGGCGGCAATATCGTCGCCCCGATTCTCTCGAAAACCTATCCGCAGGCCGCCACCGTCCGCCAGGGCGTGCTCGAACTGGCTGAGCCCAATCCGGCGCGCCGCGCCGCCCTCGAGACTGTCGCGCTCGAACTCGCCGCGCCGCTCACCCGCATGGTCAACTCGATCTCGAGCATCGACCATTCGGTCGCCCCGCTCGACGGCGCCGAAGTCGTCGTCGGCATCGGAATGGGCGTCGGTGGTCCCGAGGGCGTCGCCGTGGTCAAGGAATTCGCACGCACGCTTGGCGCCGCGATCTGCGCCACCCGCCGCGTCACCGACAAGGGCTGGGTCGCGCATCAGTTGCAGGTCGGCCTGACCGGCAAGGCAATTGAGCCGCGGCTCTATTTCTCGGTCGGTATTCGCGGCGTGCCGAACCATACCGTGGGCATCAAGCGCGCCGAGACCATCGTCGCGATCAACAATGATCCCGACGCGGTAATCTTCGAGCGCGCCAATTTCGGCCTGGTCGGCGATTGGCAGCCGCTCACCCGCGCACTTATCGCGGCCTTCCAGCGCCGCAACCCGGGCTAATTATAACCGCGACGCCGCAGCGGCGTCCGCACCCCATGCCCATAACCGCGGCTGCGCGGAGTCTCAGAGTCTAAATTTGTACGCACGGCGCAGACTCCTTTGCTCGGCTCCGCTGCGCTTCGCGTAATGCGCACCCCATGCCCGCTGCGCCCGTTTCACCCGTTTAATTTTGCCGGAGGTGTGGAACCTCTCAGAGGTTCCACTTGCCGCTCTGCTCTTTTAAACCGCGAACCGTTCGCGCGTCCATTCGCACAGCACCTTCATCAGGCGCGGACGCGGGTCCCCCAGATGCGCCGCGATGCCGCCGGCGCGCATAAAGTGATCGGCGCCGGAAATAAACTCGATGCGCTTGTCGGCCGCGCCCGCTAGTTCGTACTCGGCGCGCACGTCGGCGACGAAAATATCCTGATCACCGGCCGCGCCGACCACGATCGTCGGCACCGTTACGCGCGGCAGATTGCGCGCCAGGTTGGCGTAGGAGCTGAGCCCCGACCAGGTCGAGAGCCACGCCTCGGGCGTCATCACGCGGGCCAGGCCGAAGACGTGATAGTTGGCGAGGTCGGGCCGCGCCGCCAGGATCGATCCGACGGCGCGCTCCGACGGATCGATCGTGAGATCGAGGTAGCTCGGATTGGCCTGCGTGCGGTAGACGATCATCAGCCGCGGCGCCATCGACCGGCGACTCATATAATTGCGATAGGCGGCCGGCCGCGTCGCGAAATCCGCCGCGCGCGCCGCCGCCCGTCCGACCGCCGCCTCCTCGATATGGCGGCGTGCGATCGCGTCGATCCGCGCCACCCGCGCACGCTGGCCCGCGCGATAGCGCTCGAGCCATCCGCGCTCGTAAACCGACGCCGCCGGCGGCGGCCGAAACCCGTTGCCTTCGTCGTACATGTCGAGCGCCGCATCGCCCGCAAACGGATCGCCCTCGTCGACCACCGCCGCGTCGAGCGTCCCCATCAGCACGACACCCTGTCCTGGATGCGCCGCGAGCACACAAAACCCGTCGGCCGTGGGCAGGTCGAATTTGTTGAGATCGGGCGGTCCGCCCCCCGGCGGCGACGCGATCCGCAATCCGACCGGTTTGCGCGCCTCGGCGTCGTAGTACGCGAACAGCGACCCGCCGCCCGAATTGCCCAGCATCACGATATGCGCGAAGCCGCACTCCTTGCGCAGGTAGGTTATCCCCGCCGCCAGGTCGAGCAGCAGATTCTCGTGCAGCATCAGCGCATCGTTATTGAGATAGCGCGTGTTCAATGCGAACGCCGCGAACCCCGCCTCGACCCAATACGGAATTGAGTAGTGATGGAAAAAATCGACCCGCGGATGCGCCATGATCACGACCGTGCGCGGCCGTCCGCGCGCCGGCTCGTACAGCAATCCGCGCGCCTTGCCCCCATCGGCCGCGTAAAGCTGCACCACTGTCTGGCGTACGGCGGGGTCGATCGCGCCAAAATCCACCGGATAGCGGCTCTGATAGTCGGCCGGCGCCTGCGGCATGTTTCACCCCTCCAACGGTTCCCCCGCTCTAACACAAGCCCGTGCGAATCGCCCAGCGGGGGGCTTAACTGCGCGCGCCGGATATGCGAATCTTTACCGTTTGGAGTTAGTCAATTGAAAAGCGGCATCATCGGCGCTCGCGGAGTTGGCAAGACCACCGTCTTTCACGCGCTCACCGGACTGGCCCCCGTGGCCGGCCAGGGCGACGCCAAGAATCGCGCGCGGCCCGGCCAGATCAAGGTCGCCGACCCGCGCCTGGATTTCCTCGAGACCACCTACGGCTCGAAGAAAAAAATCCCGGTCGAGCTGACCATGCTCGATTTCGCGCCCAATCCCAAGGAACAGAAAGAGGGCGCCGCGCTCGACGCGAGCCTGCTCCCGCTGATTCGCGACGTCGACGCGCTGCTCATCGTGGTGCCCGAATTCGCCGGCCGCGCGAGGCCGCTGGCGGCGACCGTCGAGAGCGTCGAAGGCGAGCTGGTCTTCGCCGATTTCGATCAGGCCGAGCGCCGCCTCGAACGCCTCAAGAAAGAAAAAGGGCCGATCGATTTCGAACGCGGCGCGCTCGAAAAATGCCTCAAATGGCTCGAACAGGGGCGCCCGCTGCGCTCGCTCGAATTGACCGCGCAGGAATTGCAGGCCTTCGCGAGCTTCGGCTTTCTCTCACGCAAGCCGGTCCTCGCCGTCGCCAATTGCGACGCCGACCGCGCCACCGCCGAACTCTCGGCCGCCGAGCGCGCTGCGCTCGAAGCCCGCGGCCTCGACGTCTTTCGTCTCGCCGGCGCCTTTGAATCCGAGCTGTGGGAGCTCGACGCCGCCGGCCAGGCCGAGATGCTCCAGGCGGCCGGCCTCGCGCAGCCCGCGCGCGATCGATTGATCACCGCGCTCTACCGCCATCTCGGCCTGCTGACCTTCTATACCGCCGGCGAGCCCGAGGCCCACGCCTGGTCGTTGCATCGCGGCGACTCGGCACTCGAGGCGGCCGCGCGCATCCACTCCGACATCGCCCGCGGCTTCATCCGCGCCGAGGTCGTGGCCTACGCCGACTTTGCCGAATTGCGCTCCGACGCCAAGGTCAAGGAGGCCGGCAAGCTGCGCCTCGAAGGCCGCGACTACGTCATGCAGGACGGCGACATCATCCACATCCGCTTCAAGGTGTGATGACGCCCCGCCACTTGGCCAACTTTTGCTGGTGGTCAAGTTCCTGACCACTACCCGTTTCCGACGCGCCTTGCGCACA
>DATLRA010000088.1:0-3705 GCA_035534935.1 Binataceae bacterium (SeqCode) | reverse complement strand
CGCGGCGGCGGCGACACCGGCGCGCCCGAAGTGGCATACAACCCGGTGCCACGCGGGCATTATCATACCGACTGGGTGGCGGACCGCACGCTGGCGTACCTCAATCAACTCGGCCCCGAGGAAAACTGGTTCGTCTGGATGAGCTTTCCCGATCCGCATCATCCGTGGGATCCACCAGCCGCCGAGGCGCGGCGCATCAACTGGCGCGAGCTGGATCTTCCGCCCGGGCATCCCGGTTCGCGCGATAAGATCGAGGCGATTCTCGGCCAGAAGCCGCGTCATTGGCTCGATTGGTACCAGGGCCGGTTCGGCAACGATGAAGGCGGCGCGATGACCTTTGTGCCGAGTGCGATGACCCACGATCAGGTGCGCGAAATCAATGCGCTGATTCACGTCAAAAACGAGTTGATCGACGAGGCCTGCGCGCGCGTCATCAAGCGTATCGGCGAGCGCGGATGGGATCGCGACACCGACATCTTCTTCACCACCGACCACGGCGAGCTGCAAGGCGACTTCGGCCTGATGTTCAAAGGCCCGTACCACGTGGACGCGCTGATGCGGGTGCCGCTCATCTGGCGGCCGGCGCCGTCGGCGAAAATCTCTCCGGCCGAGATCGCCGAGCCCGTCGGCCATTTGGATCTCGCGCCGACCTTCTGCGAAATCGCGGGCGTGCCGCGCGCGGACTGGATGCAGGGTGCGCCGCTGCCGGTTCGGCCCGGCTCGGGACGCCAGCGCGTGATAACGGAATGGGACAGCCAGTTCGCGCAAATCGGGATGCATCTGCGGTCGATCTATCGCGACGGATGGGTGCTGACGGCGTATGAGAAATCGACCCGCGACGCTGGCTTCAATCTGGCCCTGGTCTATCAGGCGCTCCAGATGCAGCGTCCGGTCCCCGATATTCGCTACGACGGGATCGAGGGTGAACTGTACAATGTCGTCGAGGATCCGCTGCAATGGCGAAATCTTTGGGACGACCCCGGCTACCGTAAAATCAAATCGGATCTGATCGCCGACTTGTACGACAATCTTCCGCCGGCGCGGATTCCCGCACTGGCGGTTGACGCTCCCGCCTAGCAGCGCGTGCGGATCGTCTGTGCGGCGGCCATCGCGGCCGGCCGAGCGCGCGGCGCGGCAATCCGCGCGCAGGATCCGGCGGTTGGCATCGCGCGGGCGCGGCGCTAGATTCGCGCCATGCCCAGACAACGAATTGGCGATATCGAGATCTATTACGAGATTCACGGCGACGGCCCGCAGACCTTGGTGATGATTCGCGGCCTCGGGTCGAACCTGACCGCCTGGTACGAGCAGACGCCTGAGTTCGCACGCCACTTCCGCACCGTCATTTTCGACAATCGGGGCGCCGGACGGACCGACAAGCCCGACGCACCCTACTCGCTCAGCCAGATGGCCGGCGAGACCGCCGGATTAATGGACGCGCTCGGCGTCCGGCGCGCCGCGCTGCTCGGAATCTCGATGGGCGGGATGATCGCGCAGGAATTCGCGCTGGCGCATCAGGACCGGCTCGCGTGCCTGATCCTCGGCTGCACCACCTTTGGCGGCGCCGAGGCCGTACGCGCCGCTCCGGAAGTGATGGCGGCGCTGGTCGCCGGCGAAAAGGCCAGCGCCGAGCAGAAGCGGATCCAGCAGCGCTCCGCGTTCACCGATCACGCGATCAACCATCGCCGCGAGATCATCGAGAAGCACGAGCGCGTCCGCATGCAGTATCTGATTCCTCCGTTCGCCTACCAGCGCCAGATCGAAGCGGTCATGAAATACGACGTGAGCAAACGGCTCGGTGAGATTCACGTGCCCACGATGGTGATGGCGGGACGCGACGATATTCTGGTGCCGCCCGAAAACTCGAAACTGATCGCCGCGCGAATTCCCGGCGCCAAGCTCGTCGAGCTGCCGGGCGGCCATCTGTTTTTCACCGAGTATCCGGCCGAGTTCAACGCGGCGGTGATAGAGTTTGTGCGCGCGCATCCATAGGAGAGCGGCTTGATGAAGCGACTCCTCGCCGCCGCCGCGATCATCGCCGCGGCCGCCGGCGCGGCGCACGCCGGCCCGGCGCTGCCGCTGAAAGTCGCGGTGATCGCGCGGCCCGCGGCCGCCACCATTTTCGAGGGCGATGGAAAACCACACCTCGCGTACGAGCTTTACGTCGCGAACTTCAACCAATCCGCAGTGCGCATCGACGCGCTGCGACTCTCGCCGCGCGCGAATTCAGCGGACCGCGGCGGCACTGCGAGCCAGAGTTTTTCCGGCGACGACCTGCGGCACATGTTCAGCACGATCGCGGGGCACATGCTGACCCCGCAGGATCCCGTGCTCAAGCCGGGCGCCGCCGGAGTGCTATTCGTGTTTCTCGATCGCGACCCCGGAGCGAAAATTTTCAACACGCTCGAAGTCGAAGAGGATGGCAAGCCGGACACCCGGCAGCCGGTGGCTCCGGCGCCGATCATCGTCTGGCACACGGCGCCGATCTCGATCTCCCCTCCGCTGCGCGGCAATAACTGGTGGACGCCCAACGGCCCCGCCAATGATTCGATCCATCGCCGAACCGTGATCGCGTTCGGCCCGGCGGTCGTGATTCCCGAACGCTACGCCGTCGATTGGATAAAGCTGGGCGCCGACGGCAACTCGTTCCACGGTGATCCGAAAGACAACGGCAATTATTACGCCGAGCGGTCGGAGATTCACGCGGTCGCGGACGGACGAGTGGTTTCGGTCCTCGACGGCGTCCCCGAAAACGTGCCGAACTCACCGACGATGGCGGTGACGATCACGCTTGCGAATATCGCCGGCAATTCGGTAATCGAGGATCTGGGCGGAGGGCATTACGCGCTCTATGCGCACATGATTCCCGGCACCGTCCGCGTAAAGCCTGGCGATCGCGTCACCGACGGACAGATCCTCGGGTTGCTCGGCAACTCCGGCAACTCGACGGAGCCGCATCTTCATTTTCAAATTTCCGGCTCGCCCGAGCCGCTAGCCGGAGAAGGCGAACCGTTCCTGCTGAGCGAGTTCATCCGGCGCGACTATCACCTCAAGATGAACGGCGAAAATCCGGTCGGCATGACCGTCGGCACGGCGCATAAAGAGACTCGCCAGACGTTTATGAACCTGGACCTGGGCGACTTTGGCGCAAACTGAGACCGCGATGGACCTTGATGGCGCCCGCGCGTAGAAGTGAGACAGGCCGGGCGCGCCGCTTATTCCACGCTGAAGAATCCCCCAGGGAGCCCCTATCGTGAAGGTTAAAGCCGCAGTCGCAACTCAGGCGGGCGCACCGCTGGAAGTCACCGAGGTCGATCTCGAAGGGCCGCATCGCGGCGAGGTTCTGGTCGAGATCAAAGCGACCGGCGTCTGCCACACCGACGCGTTCACGCTCTCGGGCAAAGACCCCGAGGGCTTGTTCCCCGCGATTTTAGGCCACGAGGGCGCCGGCATCGTTCTCGAGATCGGCGCGGGCGTGACGACGCTGGCGCCCGGCGATCACGTGATACCGCTCTACATTCCCGAGTGCCGTAGTTGCGAGGCGTGCCTGTCGGGCAAAACCAATCTCTGCACCGCGATTCGCGAGACCCAGGGCAAGGGCGTGATGCCCGACGGCACCAGCCGCTTTTCGCGCGGCGGCCGGATGATTCACCATTACATGGGCACCTCGACCTTTGCCAATTACACGGTGGTCCCCGAGATCGC
>DATLRA010000087.1:0-14788 GCA_035534935.1 Binataceae bacterium (SeqCode) | reverse complement strand
CGCGACACGGTGCGCGCCTACTGGCGCGGCGAAGGCGGCCTGATCGGCGAGCTCGGCTCGCGCCTGACGGGCTCGAGCGATCTGTACGAACTGAGCGGGCGGCGGCCTTACGCGAGCATCAATTTCGTCACCTGTCATGACGGCTTCACGCTCGAGGACATGGTCAGCTACAACGACAAGCATAACGCGGCCAACCTCGAGCAGAATCGCGACGGCGAGAGCAACAATCAGAGCTGGAACTGCGGTGTCGAAGGCCGCACCGCCGACCCCAAAATTCTCGCGCTGCGCGCGCGCCAGAAACGCAACCTTATGGCGACCCTGATGCTCTCGCAGGGCGTGCCGATGATTCTGACCGGCGACCCGGCCGGACGCACCCAGGGCGGCAACAATAATGCGTACTGCCAGGACAGCGATCTCAGTTGGAACGACTGGCGGCTCAACGCGAGCCAGCTCGAATTTCTCGACTTCGTGCGCCACCTCATCGCAATCCGCAAGGCGCATCCGATGTTCCGGCGCGGCAGCTTCTTCCAGGGGCGCGCGATCCGCGGCGCGGCGGTCAAGGATATCGTCTGGATCACGCCCGACGGCGACGAGATGACCGACGAGGAATGGAACCAGTCATTCGCGCGATGCCTCGGCATGTTCATGGCCGGCCGTGAAATGGCCGAAGACGACGATCACGGCCGGCCGCTGGTCGACGACGATTTCATTCTGCTGCTCAACAGCCATCACGAGCCCATCCCGTTCATCATTCCGCCGCTGCCCACGCCCTCGGTCTGGCAGGTGATGGTCGATACGAGCCGCGCCGACTGGAATGCGGCCGGCGATCGCCGCTACTCGGCCGGCCAATCGTTTCCGCTCGAAGATCGTTCGCTGGCGTTGCTGCGCCGCGTCGCGGAGATCGACGTCCGCGAGCCGGCGCGCAATGCGGCCGCGCGGCCGCCGGCACGGGTCGGCGCGACGCCGGGCGGCGACCCGGCGCCGCGCGCCCCACGCAGATAGGCGTCCCCGTGCATCAATCGATCGCGGCCGCAAGGGGGGACTCGCGACCGGATCGGCGGGCTGGTAAGCTGGTCTGAGCGTCAACGTCCGACTACCGCACATTCGCTCCGGCGGCTTGAATCAGCATTTCGAGTTAATTTCCAGATTGACGACGAGTCGCATGCGGCGATGAGGCGAGGTGGCGGACCGTGACGAAATCAGCACATTGCGAAGTATTTCCGCCGGCAGGCATGCATGAATCACAACCGCATCCTCGCTGACGATCCCACATGGTACAAAGACGCGATCTTTTACGAGGTCCGCGTCCGCTCGTTCTTTGACAGCTCGGGCGACGGCGGCGGCGATTTCCCCGGCCTGACGGCCAAGCTCGACTACCTGCGCGACCTGGGCGTGACGGCGCTGTGGCTGCTGCCGTTCTATCCGTCGCCGCTGCGTGACGACGGCTACGACATTTCGGACTATATGCAGGTGCATCCGGACTGCGGCACGCTGCACGACTTCAAGATTTTCCTGCGCGAGGCGCATCGCCGCGGTCTGCGCGTGGTGACGGAGCTGGTGCTCAACCACACCTCGGATCAGCATCCGTGGTTCCAGCGTGCGCGGCGCGCGCCGCCGGGCGACCCGGCGCGCGACTTTTACGTGTGGAGCGACACGACCGATCGCTACCGCGACGCGCGCATCATCTTCCAGGATTTCGAGCCGTCGAACTGGAGCTGGGATCCGATCGCGCACGCCTACTATTGGCATCGCTTCTTCGCCCATCAGCCGGATCTGAATTACGCCAATCCGGCGGTGCGCAAGGCGATTTTCAAGGTGCTCGATTTCTGGCTCGGCATGGGCATCGACGGCTTTCGCCTCGACGCCGTGGCCTACCTTTACGAGCGCGAGGGCACCAGTTGCGAGAACCTGCCCGAGACCCACGCGTTTCTGCGCGAGCTGCGCGCGCATATCGACCGCCGGTTTCGCGATCGGATGCTGCTGGCCGAGGCCAACCAATGGCCCGAGGACGCGGTGACCTATCTGGCCGAGGGCAAGGAATGCCAGATGGCGTTCCATTTTCCGCTGATGCCGCGGATTTTCATCGCGGTGCGGATGGAAGACCGGTTTCCGCTGACCGACATCTGGGCGCAGACTCCGGCGATCGACGAGACCTGCCAGTGGGCGCTGTTCCTGCGCAATCACGACGAGCTCACGCTCGAGACGGTGACTGACGAGGAGCGCGATTACATGTATCGCGCCTACGCGCAGGAATCGCGCATGCGCATCAACCTTGGCATCCGGCGGCGCCTGGCGCCGCTGCTCGGCAATAACCGGCGCACAATCGAACTGGTCAATGGCCTGCTGCTGTCGCTGCCGGGCACGCCGGTGATCTACTACGGCGACGAAATCGGCATGGGCGACAATATCCATCTGGGCGATCGCGACGGCGTGCGCACGCCGATGCAATGGAGCGGCGATCGCAACGCGGGCTTTTCGCAGGCCGACGCGCAAAGCCTGATCCTGCCCGTGATCATCGACCACGAGTACCACTACCAGACCGTCAACGTTGAAGCGCAGCAACGCAACCGCCATTCGCTGCTCTGGTGGATGCGCCGGCTGACGGCGCTGCGCACCCAGTTCAAGGCCTTTGGCCGCGGCACGATCGAGTTTTTGCATCCCGAAAATCCGCGCGTGCTGGCCTTTATCCGATCGTACGCCAGCGAGCGCATCCTGGTGGTCGCCAACCTCTCGCGCTTCGTGCAATGCGTCGAACTGGACCTCGCGCGCTTTCACGGCACCACCCCGGTCGAGCTGTTCGGGCAGACCCGGTTTCCGCCGATCGGCGATAAGCCCTACCTGCTGACGCTCGGCCCGCACATGTTCGACTGGTTCGCGCTCGAAGCGCCGGCCGACGATGCGCGTGCGGCGGCGATCGCCGAGTACGCGGCGCCGCTCGTCGAACTGGGCGAATCGTGGGAGCGCGCGATGCACGGTGCCGGGCAGGAGAGCCTCGAGCGCGCGCTGCCCAGCTACCTGCGGCAATGCGGATGGCTCAACGGACGGGCGGGGCTGGTCCGCAGCGCGCGCATCGTCGATCTGATTGCGGTGGGCGAACGCCACAACTGCGCCTGTCTGGCGATAATCGAGGTCGAATACGGCGAAGGCGAACCGGATACGGTCACCCTGCCGCTCGCGCTGGCGACGCCGCGGCAGGCGGCCGAGATGCGCCAGCGCGCGCCGGGCGCGATCGTCGCGGAACTGGCGCTGCCCGGCGACAACGGCGACGGCCGGCGCGTGCTGTTCGACGCGAGCACCGACGCGACTTTTGCACGCGCGATTCTCGACACGATCCGGCGCGGACGCAAGCTCAAGGGACGCACCGGCGAATTGACCGGATTGATTGCCGGCGGCGCCGGCGAACTGCCCGGCGGCCAGCTTGACGTCGCGATGGGCCGCCCGCTGACCGGCACGCACAGCAATTCGTCGATCGCCTTCGCCGACCAATTTGTGGTGAAGCTGATGCGGCGTATCGAGCCTGGCCTGACCCCCGAACTCGAAGTCGGACGTTTCCTGGCGGCCTCGACCTTCGCCAATGCTGCGCCGCTGCTCGGCTGGCTCGAATATCGCACCGGGCAGGAACCGCCGCGCACCACGGCGCTGCTCAGCCGTTACGTCTCAAATCAGAGCGACGCGGCCGACTACACGCGCGGCGAGCTCACCCGCTACTTCGAGCGCGCGGCCGTCCGCACGCCAATCGTCACGCCGCCGGCACCCCCGCTGATCGATCTGCTCGACCTCGACACGCCCGGCGAAGCGGCGGTCCATCTGGCCGGCGCGTACCTTGAAGCGGCGCGGCTGATGGGGCGGCGGGTGGCCGAGATGCATCTGGCGCTGGCCGCGCGCAGCGACGATCCGGGCTTCGCACCCGAGCCGTTTTTGCCGTCGTGGCAACGGTCGGTCTATCAATCGATGCGCAATCTCACGGGCCATACGTTGCGCCTGCTGCACGCGCGCCAGAGCCTGTTGCCGGCCGACCTGCGGGAGCGCGCCGCCGCGCTGCACGGTCATCCGGAACGTATCCTGTCGCGCTTCGCGCCATTCATGCATCAGCGGATCACGGCGGCGCGCATCCGCTGCCACGGCGATCTGCATCTGAGCCAGATGCTTTACACGGGCGCCGACTTCGTCATTATCGATTTCGAGGGCGAGGCGGAGCGTCCATTGAGCGAGCGGCGGCGCAAGCGCGCGGCGATGCGCGACGTGGCCGGGATGCTGCGTTCGTTCCAGCGCGTCGCGATCGACACGCTCAACGAACGGCTCCATGCGGGAGCGCTCGGCGCACGCGACTTCGCCGCGATGGCGCCGTGGCTCGAGCTGTGGCAGACCTGGACGACGTGGGCATTTCTCAAGGAATATTTCGCGCTGGTCGATGCGGCGCCGTTCATGCCGCGCGATCGCGCCGAATTGCGCATCATGCTCGACACCTTCATGCTCGAGCGGATGTTGCTCGAACTCAGCGCCGACCTGGTCAATCGGCCGCAACGCACGGGCGTGCCGCTGTACGGTATCGAGCAGTTTTTGGGGGCCGATCACGATGACGCGCGCGGCTGATCGGACACCCGCGATTGGCGCCGCCAAGCTCCGCGCAAGGGCGATCGCACCCGACGACCTGTTGCGCCTGATCGAATTGCGCCATCCGAATCCGCACGGGATCCTCGGCGCCCATCCGCGGCGCGGCGGTGTCGTCGTGCGCGCGTTTCGGCCGGACGCGGAGAGCGTTGCGGTGATCGTCGACGGCGAAGGTGACGACGAGGCCGCGCGGCACATGCGCATGATCGATGCGGCCGGCCTGTTCGAGGTACTGATCGACGATCGCCGCGAAGTCTTCCCGTATCGTTTGCGCGTGACATATCCCGGCCGCGCCGCCGTGACGATTTACGACCCCTATGCCTTTCTGCCGACGGTCGGCGATCTCGATTTGCATCTGTGGAACGAAGGGCGCCACGAACGGATCTACGAAAAGCTCGGCGCGCATCCGCTCGAAATGGCCGGCGTCGCGGGCGTGGCCTTTGCGGTCTGGGCGCCCAACGCGCGCGGCGTCAGCGTGATCGGCGACTTCAACGAATGGGACGGGCGCGTGCATGCGATGCGCATGCTCGGATCCTCGGGCGTGTGGGAGATTTTCATTCCGGAGATCGCGGTGGGCGCGCTCTACAAGTACGAGGTTCGCGCGCGCGACGGCGGCCTGGTGCTCAAGGCCGACCCGTTTGCGAACGCCGCCCAGGCCGCGCCGCAAACCGCGTCGATCATCGATCGATCGACCTATCGCTTCGACGACGCGGCATGGATGGAAACGCGCGGCCAGCGCGAGACCGCGCGTGCGCCGCTTTCGATCTACGAAGTCCATCTGGGATCGTGGCGGCGCCTGGCCGCCGAGGACCATCGCTCGCTGAGCTATCGCGAACTCGCGCCGATCCTGGCCGATTACGTCTGCGACATGGGTTTCACCCACGTTGAGCTGCTGCCCGTGATGGAGCATCCGTTCGAGGGCTCATGGGGCTACCAGGTGACGGGCTACTTCGCGCCGACCGCGCAATGGGGCACGCCCGATGAATTCCGCTACCTGGTCGATCATCTGCATCAGCGCGGCATCGGCGTGATCCTGGACTGGGTGCCGGCGCATTTTCCGACCGACCAGTTCGCGCTCGGGCGCTTCGACGGGACCGCGCTGTACGAGCATCTGGACGCGCGCAAGGGCTTTCATCCGGACTGGGACACCTACATTTTCAACTACGGGCGCAATGAAGTGCGCAATTTCCTGATCGCCAGCGCGCTCTACTGGCTGAGCGAATTCCACGCCGACGGCCTGCGCGTCGACGCCGTCGCCTCGATGCTCTATCTCGACTATGCGCGGCGCGAAGGCGAATGGATTCCCAATCAGTACGGCGAGCGCGAAAATCTCGAGGCGGTGGAGTTCATCAAGGCGCTCAACCGCGTCGCCTACGCCAACCATCCGGGCATCATGATGATCGCCGAGGAGTCCACCTCGTGGCCCGCGGTCAGCCGGCCGATCTATCTCGGCGGACTCGGCTTCGGCCTCAAGTGGGACATGGGCTGGATGCACGACACGCTCAACTACTTCTCGCGCGACCCGATCCATCGCCGCTTTCACCATCGCGACGTGACCTTCGGCTTTCTCTACGCGTGGACGGAAAATTTCGTGCTGCCGCTGTCGCATGACGAGGTCGTGCATGGCAAAGGCGCGATGCTCTCGCGGATGCCGGGCGATCGCTGGCAGCAATTCGCCAACCTGCGCGCGCTCTATGGCTACATGTGGGCGCGGCCGGGCAAGAAGATGATTTTCATGGGTGGCGAGTTCGGCCAATGGCGCGAATGGAATCACGACGAGAGTCTCGACTGGCATCTGCTGCAATACGACGAGCATCGCGCGCTGCAGACGCTGGTGCGCGAACTTAATCGCGTGTATCTGGCCGAGCCGGCCTTGTGGCAAGCCGACAGCGACACGGCGGGCTTCCGCTTCCTCGACGCCGACAACGCCGACGACAACGTGATCGCCTTCATGCGTATCGCGCCGCAAAGCGGGCGGCGCATCATCTGCGTATGCAACTTCTCGCCGGTGGTGCGTGCGGGCTATCGTGTGGGCGTG
This sequence comes from Binataceae bacterium (SeqCode), assembly GCA_035534935.1. Taxonomy (GTDB): domain Bacteria; phylum Desulfobacterota; class Binatia; order Binatales; family Binataceae; genus JADMIL01. The sequence goes on along the minus strand of DATLRA010000087.1, from coordinate 8,139 downwards.
CCGGTGGGCGGCGTCTACCGCGAGATCCTCAATACCGACGCGGCGGCCTTTGGCGGCTCGGATGTGGGCAATGCCGGCGTGATCGCCGCCGAAGCGACGCCGTATCACGGACTGGACTACTCAATCGCGATGATCCTGCCGCCGCTGGCGGTGATATGGTTGGAGGTTCCGCGCCTCTGATCGCGCGCGGTCCCTACGATGGTCGAACCGCGCGCCACCTACCGCATCCAGTTGCATCCAGGCTTCAACTTCGATGACGCGGCGGGGCTCGCCGGCTACCTGGCGGAACTCGGCATAAGCCATCTCTATTGCTCGCCCTATTTGCAGGCGACGCCTGGCAGCACCCACGGCTACGACGTCGTCGATCATCGCCGGCTCAACGACGACCTCGGCGGCGCCGCCGCGCATGCGCGGATGCATACCGCGCTGCGCCATCACGGCCTCGGCCAGATCCTCGACGTGGTGCCCAATCACATGGCGATCGTCAGTCCGTATAATCCGTGGTGGTGGGACGTGCTGGAGAATGGGCCGGCAAGCAATTACGCGATTTACTTCGACGTCGATTGGGAGACGCCGGAGAAACGGCTGCGCAACGCGGTACTGATACCGGTGCTTGCGGATCAATATGGCGTAATCCTGGAATCGGGCGCGATTCGCCTGGCGCGCGACGGGGCGGCGCTGACGATTCGCTATCACGAGCAGCGCTTTCCGGTCGCGCCGCGGTCGCTCGATACGATCCTGGCGGCGGCCGCCGCGCGCTGCGGATCGGACGAACTCGCCTTCCTGGCCGACACCTTTGCGCGGCTGCCGCTGGCCACGGCGACCGATCTCGAAAGCACCCGCCGGCGTCATCGCGACAAGGACGTCCTGCTCAAGCATCTCGAACAAGTGGTGCGGGAGCATCGCGAAATTGGCCCGTCGCTCGACGCCGTGATCGACGAGATCAACGAACGGCCCGCCGCGCTGCATCTACTGCTCGAGCGCCAGAACTATCGGCTGGCCTACTGGCGCGCCGCCTCGCGTGATCTGGGCTACCGGCGCTTTTTCGATATCAACACGCTGGTCGGCCTGCGGATGGAAGACGACCAGGTCTTTGCCGACACCCACTTCCTGATCCTGCGCTGGCTCGGTGACGGCACCCTCGACGGCATCCGCATCGACCATATCGACGGCCTGCGCGAGCCCGAGCGCTATCTGCGCCGGCTGCATCAGGCGTGTCCGACGGCGTGGATCGTGGTCGAGAAAATCCTCGAACCGGGCGAAGCGCTGCGCGCCTCGTGGCCGATCGCGGGCACCAGCGGCTATGAATTCATGAACCTGGCCGGCGGTCTGTTCATCGACCCGGCGGGGGAGCGTCCACTGACGCGGCTCTATGCGGAATTCACCGGCGAGCCAACCGACTTCACGCGGCTGGCGCTGGAGAAAAAAAATCTCGTGATGCGCGAGATCCTGGGCAGCGACTTGAGCCGCCTGACCGCACTGTTCGTCGAGGTCTGCGAACGCCATCCGCGCCATCGCGACTTCACCCGTCATGAACTGCATGAGGCGCTGTGCGCGGCGGTCGCGCGGCTGCCGGTCTATCGCACCTACGTCAGCGAATCGCCCGGCCGCCCGCTCGACGCCGACGACCAGCGCTACGTCAGCGCGGCGATCGATGCGGCCAAGCTCGATCATCCGGAGATCGATCATCGGCTGTTCGACTTCCTCGGCGAGATCCTGCTGCTGCGCCATCGCGAAGCGCTCGAGACCGAACTCGCGATGCGCTTTCAGCAGTTCACCGGACCGGTGATGGCCAAGTCGATCGAGGACACCGCCTTCTATATCTTCAATCGCTTCGTCTGCCTCAACGAAGTCGGCGGCGACCCGGCGCGCTTCGGCGTCGGGGTCGAGGAATTCCATCGCCAATGCGCCGACGGCCACGCGCGCTGGCCGTTGCGGATGCTCGCGACGTCGACCCACGACACCAAGCGCAGCGAGGACGTGCGCGCGCGGATGAGCCTGGTCGCCGAAATTCCCGAGCGCTGGGCGCGCGCGGTGCGCGAATGGTCCGAGATGAATCGGCCGTGGTGGCGCGGCGGCCTCTCCGACAGCAACGCCGAGTACCTGATGTACCAGACGCTGGTCGGCGCATGGCCGATCGAACTCGAGCGCATTCTCGAATACATGCGCAAGGCGGCGCGCGAAGCCAAAGTCCATACCTCGTGGACCAAGCCCGACGAGGAATACGAGCGCTCGCTCGCCGGGTTCATCCAGGGCGCGCTGGCCAACGCCGAGTTCGTCGCCGACCTGGGCGAATTCGTCGCGCCGCTGATCTGGCCCGGCCGGGTCAACTCGCTCGCCCAGACCCTGCTCAAGCTGACCGCGCCGGGCGTGCCCGATTTCTACCAGGGCAGCGAACTGTGGTCGCTGACGCTGGTCGATCCCGATAATCGCCGGCCGATCGATTACGAACTGCGCCGCCGCCTGCTCGCCGAGTTGCGCTGCGCGACGGCCGAGCAGGTGCTCGCGCGGGCCGACGAGGGTCTGCCGAAAATGTGGGTAATCCGCAACGCGCTCGCCCTGCGCCGCCGCCGCCCCGACCTGTTCGGGCCCGCGGCCGCGTACCATCCGCTGCGCGCGCGCGGCACGCGGGCCGACCACGTGGTCGCGTTCAGCCGCGGCGACGGCGCGATCACGATCGTGCCGCGGCTGCCTTTGCGCCTCGCCGGCAAGTGGGAAGAGACCACGCTCGAATTGCCGGGCGGGCGATGGTGCGACGAATATACCGGCGCAAGCTATTCCGGCGGCGACGTTCCGCTCGCGGCCTTGCTCGGGCAATTTCCGGTCGGCCTGCTTTCGCGCGAGGCGTCCGCGCCGTAAGCTCTCCACGATGGTCATCCGGGTATGGGCGCCGCACGCCGGCCGCGTTGAACTGGCGATCGCCGACCAGCGCATCGCAATGACGCTCGGCGACCGCGGATGGTGGTTCGCCGACACCCCGGCGGCCGTGGCCGGTGCCGATTACGCCTTCATCCTCGACGGCGCCGACCCTCCGCTTCCCGATCCGCGATCGAACTGGCAACCGGCGGGAGTGCATGGTCCGTCGCGCCTCGTCGACCATGCGTCGTTTCGCTGGAGCGACGCGGGCTGGAACGCGCCGGCGCTGGAGGCGGCGGTAATCTACGAACTGCACGTCGGCACCTTCACGCCGGCCGGCACCTTCGACGCGGCGATCGAGCGCCTGGGCCATCTGGTCGATCTCGGCGTGACCCATGTGCAACTGATGCCGGTGGCGGAATTTCCCGGCGATCGCGGATGGGGTTACGACGGCGTCGATCTCTTCGCACCGCATCACGGCTACGGCGGACCCGACGGCCTCAAGCGCCTCGCCAACGCCTGCCACGCCCATCGCCTGGCGATCCTGATCGACGTGGTCTACAACCATCTCGGCCCCGACGGCAACTACCTGCCGCGCTTCGGTCCGTACCTGACGGACCACTATTCGACGCCCTGGGGCGACGCGATCAATTTCGACGGCCGCGGCAGCGACGAGGTGCGGCAGTTCTTCTGCGACAACGCGCAGATGTGGCTGCGCGACTATCATGCCGACGGCCTGCGCATCGACGCGGTCCACGCAATCAACGACAACTCGGCGCGGCATCTGCTCGAGCAGCTCGCCGAGGAGACCGCCGCGCTCCAACCGTTGCTTGGCCGCCGGCTCGTGTTGATCGCCGAAAGCGACGCCAACGATCCGCGCCTCGTGCGCCCGCCCGAACTTGGCGGCTACGGCATCGCGGCGCAATGGAGCGACGACTTCCATCACGCGCTGCATAGCGTGCTGACCGGAGAGCGAACCGGCTACTACGCCGACTTTGGCACCGTCGCCGATCTGGCCAAGGCGATTACCCGGGCGTTTGTCTACGACGGCCGCCATTCCGCCTTTCGCGGGCGGCGCCACGGACGCCGGCCCGCCGGAATCCGGGGCGATCGCTTTCTCGGCTACCTCCAGACCCACGATCAAGTAGGTAATCGCGCGCAGGGCGAGCGCACCGCGCGCCTGATGAGTCTCGGGCGGCTCAAGATCGGCGCGGCGATCGTCATCACGGCGCCATTTATTCCGATGATTTTAGCGGGCGAGGAATGGGCCGCCTCGACGCCGTTTCTCTACTTCACCGGGCACGACAACCCCGTCCTCGCGCGGGCCGTCAGCGAGGGCCGCAAGCGCAACTTTGCGGCGGCGGGCGGCGCGATTGGCGAGGTTCCCGATCCGCAGGCACCCGCAACTTTCACCCGCAGCAAACTCCTATGGTCCGAAGTCACGCGTGCGCCGCATGACGAGATCCTCGCGTGGCATCGCGAACTGCTGAGCCTGCGCGCCGCCACGCCCGAACTGCGCGACGGCCGGCTCGATCTGGTCAAGGTGCATTTCGACGAGGCGGCGCGCTGGCTCACGATCACGCGCGGGGCGATCACGCTGGCGTGCAATCTCGCCGATCGCACACAACCAGTAGCGCTGGGCGATCGCCTGCCGCGGCGAATCGTGATGGCGTCGGACCCGCGCATTACTCTGTCCGACGCGACCGTCGATCTGCCACCCGACACCGTCGCGATTTTGCACACGAACTAGCGCAACCGCCCCGCGATCGCGCAGTGACTATGCGCGCGCTGCGGCCCGCGTGCGCGAAGCTTGGCTGATGCGCCCCCCCCGGGGATTGCCGCCGGCTGCGAAGCTCAGTCAGGAAACATCAGGTTGGAATACAGCCCTAATGGTGCTGTGGAGAACGTCGCCGGGCGAGGCCGTTGGTGCCCTGGAGCACGGGCACGGGTGAATGCTGATGGACTGTTTGTCGATGATAGTGAGAGGCTAATGAAGCGATGGTCCCGCAATTGAACGGCGCCGCTAACGCATCGGAAGTGGACTAGCCAATGCAACGCGGCAACGAAGTATTGAACGAGATAGCATCGAACCGTTAGTCAATCGTAATTGACAAGGAGTATACATCATGGTTCTTTTCACTAATCGGACCGCGCGCGTGGCGGGTGCGGCGGTAACTCTACTCGGCGCCATCGCGCTCGCGAGCCCTGCGTTCGCGGCTTCGCAAGAAGTTGTCATCCCGCCCTCGTCGCATCGGGCGATGGCGATGTCGCCGATGGCCTCGGAACCTGCCGGAATGACCGCGGTCGAAGCCCGCATCAAGGATCTGCACCAAAAGCTCCACATCACCGCCGCGCAGAAGCCGCAATGGGACGATCTGACCCAGGTGATGCGCGCTAATGCGCAGGCAATGGTCGATCTGCAGAAGCAGCGGACCGCGGACGCGCAGTCGATGAGCGCGGTTGACGTGGTCAAATCCTACGAATCGGTAATCGAAGCGCATGAAGTTGGAATGAAGAAATTCGTTCCGCCGTTCGAGGCGCTGTACAACACGATGTCGGACGCGCAGAAGAAGACCGCCGACTCGCTGTTCCGCAGCCGTGAAAAGGCGTCGGCCGCAAAACAGACCGCTTCGAGCAACTAAAGCGGAAATCGATTACGCGAGGAAGGGTTACTATGGAAGTGTCACTAAAGCCCAAAGTCAGGTCGCGCTCAAAAGTCGTCAGGATTGCGGCGGCCATCGGATTTGCGCTGGTGATTGGCAGCTTCGTGGTCGGGCCGGCCCGCGCCGACGAACACGGCCATGACCATCACGGCTACTATCAACATCGCGATAACGAGCATCGCGGCTACAACCGCGGCTATCGGGGCGGCTATGAGCGACAGCCGATGAATAACTATTACGCGCCGGAGCCAAATTACTACGCGGCGCCCGAGCCGTACGAATACAATGACTCACCGAGGTACAGGTCACCCGTGAGCCAGGGTCTCGATATGTTTTTTGGCCGGTGATAACCAAACGCGCTCGACGGTAGTGTCCTAATCCGAAATTAGGACACTACCCGGACGAATCGTGCTCCGGATGAAACCCGGCACGACCTTTTCCCACCTTCGATACGCTATTGCATGAAAGACCGTTGCCGCCGTATGTCGGAGGGCGGCTCGAAGTCGGCTGGGCGTACTTAATCTATTATAGGCCGCAACGGTCGCCATTAGTCTTGATAATGCCGCCACCATCATCGCGATAGTGCGCCGAGCAATAGTCATCGACCGCGAACGCATTCCCCCATCCATTATCTACCGCTTTCGCATGGCGAAATCCGGATCGGCGTAATATCCATCCCAGTCCCGGCGCACCCAGATATTATGTTGGCGGTCGCTCGAACAAGCGATAAACTACGCCACGGACAGATCTCTATCTGAGCTTCCGCGAGCGAGCGGCAGAGTGTCGGCCTATGTTGGAAATGAGTGAGAATCGGGCTATCCATGTGCACTTCCGGCGACTCGCCGCCCCCCGGCATCCCCGGTCGAGGACGCGCAGCGGCGGCCGCGTCGCTCATTCAACTACTGGCGTGCCTATTTCGCTCCTCTTTAACTTAGAGTAGAGATTGAAGTCTGATGGAGTACTATCAGTACTTTCGCCTTGACGGTCCTCCTTTCCAGCCCGCGTCTCCTCATAGCGCGGTCTATTTCAGCCCAACTCATCTTCAGGGCCTCGCCACGCTCGAATCGGGACTGACCACTGATCTGAGCGGACTGACCCTGCTGACGGGCGAAGCCGGGATCGGCAAAACCACGCTGATCTATTCCCTGCTGCAGCGCGACTTCAAGCGCGCCCGAATCGCGCATATCGACGACCCCAAGCTCTCGTTTTTGGAGATGCTGCAGGTCGTTCTTTCGCAGCTCAATCTTTATTCCGCCGGGTCGACCAAACTCGATTACCTCAAAGTGCTGGACCATTTGCTGGACCTGCACGGCAAGGAGGAACGGATCGCGATCGTGGTCGACGAGGCCCAGGCGCTGAGCGACGACGTATTGGAGGAGCTGCGGCTGCTGTCCAATCGCGGGCAGCGCGAGGACCGGGTCCTGCAGCTCATCCTGGTGGGCCAGCCGGAACTCGCCGAGCGTTTGAAGAGGCCGGAACTGCGTCAACTGAATCAGCGTATTTCGTCCCGCGGGATGCTCAAGCCGTTAACCACCGTGGAGTCGATCATGTACGTCGAGTGCCGGCTCAATGTTCAAGGAGGCAAATCCTCAGCAATCTTCGAGCCGCACGCCTTGAACCATCTGCTCAAGCGGAGCGACGGCATCCCGCGTAAAATCAATATGCTCTGCCATGGCGCGATGATGGCGGCGTTTTATGCGGGGGATCGAAAAATCACCGTCAGGCTCGCGAAGAAGATTGCCGCCGATTACCACGACTCGGTCGGAATCACGAAGCCGAAAGATGGCGCGCGGCGTCTGGTGATGTCCGCGCTGATCGCGGCTGTGGCGCTGGCGTCGCTTTTGGCGGTGGGCATTCTCTATCCGAAGGTCTGGTCGGATTTATTTGGCTATCGCAGCGCCGCAACCGGCGATGCGGACGAACTGCCGGCTCAGCCAGTCGAGATTGCCCGGCACCGCAAAAAAGATAAGCACTTCGCTGCCGTCGAACAGGCGGGATCCGGTGCGAAGCTTCAAATCGATAATAACGCCGCGCCCCATCTGGTCGAACTGCAAGCATCGATTGCACCTGGAGCCGCGCCACTCGCGGCATCCGGAAGCGATCCTGCCGGTCCAGCGACCGCCCCGGGAGTGTCGGCCATTCCAAACACGCCGGCCGCGGCCGCCGCCAGCGCCGCGATTCAGAAACCGATTGGCGTACCCGCGGCCCCGCCGCTGCGCAGTCAAATCACTGTGCAGTCCGGCGATACGCTCGAGGATATTGCCATTCGTTATCTCGGATCGAAGTCCGGAATGGATGAACTCATCAAAGCGAATCCGCAACTGACCAATATCGATCAGTTGAGTGTCGGACAGATCATCTACCTGCCGCACAGCTTCAATGCGAAGGCCGCACACGATCAGGCATTGATCGCGCGTCCCGCCGCGACCGTCAACGACTCTCCGGAGTGACAATAATCACCGCCTCGCGGGTCTCGATCTGCGGCAAACGCAACTGGCCACTGACGGCCAGGCGGATGAGCATCGCGTGTCAGACGGGCGGTACGCCTAGGCCGTTGCGGGATAGCGCCCGAGTCTATCGCGATCGGCGATCAAGAGCGGCGGCCATCCGGACTCCGGAT
>DATLRA010000086.1:0-40190 GCA_035534935.1 Binataceae bacterium (SeqCode) | reverse complement strand
ATGAAGCGGCTGGCGTCTCGAATACTGCCGGCGGCGGCGCTCGCCCTGTGCGTGATCCTTGCCGGCGGCGCGCTCGCGATGGCCCAGCAGGGCCAGTTCAACCCGCCTCCGATTCCGCGGAGCACGCAGGGGCAGGGCGGTTCGGTGCTCGAGCTGCCGACCATGCCCGGACATCAGGGCGGCAACTCGGCCAACACGATTCCGCAAATCGTGCCGCAGCCGGGCCAGGCGCTGACCGTGCCGTCGCGCGAGTTGAGCAATCAGCAGGGCTACGAGCAGGTCACCGTGACCGTCACCGATCAGCAGGGGCGCTACGTCACCGGCTTGCAGCGTGGCGACTTCAAGCTGCTGGTCGACGGGCAGGATCGCGCAATCCAGTTCTTCCGCCAGGACCTCAATACTCCTGTCTCGATCGGCATCCTGGTCGATACCTCGGGCAGCATGCAGCCCAAGATTCCGCAGGCCCGCGCAGCGATTTCCGAATTTATCCATGACCTCAACGATCGCGACGACGTTTTCCTGTTCGCCTTCTCCAGCCGGCCTTTCCTGCTGCAGCCCTTCACCACCAACCACTACCTGGTCCTGAGCCGGCTCGAACTGCTCCACGCCTACGGCCAGACCGCCCTCTACGACACGATCCTCGACGGCCTGCTGATGGTCGAGCATGGGCGCTACGACAAGAAGGCGCTGCTGGTGGTGACCGACGGGATGGACAACACCAGCCAGTCGACGCTCGAACAGGTGATCGCGCAGGCGCGCCGGATGGGCGTGCTGGTCTACTCAATCGGCATCGGCGATCCCAACTCCTCGGCGATGCCGAGCGTCGCAATCGGGCCGTTCGCGCTGTTTGGCGGCGACGGCGATCAGGTCGACGCGCGCACGCTGACCGCGCTCTCGACCGAGAGCGGGGCGAAAACCTATATCATCCGCGAGGTCGGTGACGGTGAGGCTTTGCGCGACGCCTGCGCCACGATCAGCCGCGAATTGCGCGAGCAGTACACGGTGGGATTCATCGCGCCCGACGCCGCGCGCGGCGGCTATCGCTCGGTGCATGTTGACCTGCCGGGCCATGCGGACGATACCGTGCGCGTGCGCAAGGGCGTCGACGTCGGCCATTCGATGTCGGCTTCGGCCGGCTATCCGCCGGCACACTGAGGACTCCCGCAGTGCGCGGCCCGCGGTGGGTGTCGCGCGGAATTCTACGGAGCGGTTTTCTTCGCGGGTTTCGCGGTTGAAAAGGGGGCGATAAACGCCCGGCCCGGATCGGGCAGCAGGTTCAGGAACTTCACTTCGGCGAACTCGCCGGCAATCTGGATTGCCGAGAGCGCCGCGTTGTCCACGCGGAGGCGATGGAAGTATTTAAGCTCCAAGCCGAGGTAATGGCACAGCACCGTGCGCACGATATCGCCGTGCGAGACGAACAGCACGCGCTGGCCCGTGCGCGCCGCGATGGTCCGGGTGATCGCGCCGACGCCGCGCGCCTGGACCTCGGGAATCGTTTCGCCGCCTGGTGTCGGATGCTCGATCGGCGCCTTGCGATAGGCGACGTAATGCGGGTCTTCGATCAAATCGTGATAGGTCAGCCCTTCCCAGCGTCCGTACAGCACCTCGGAAATCTCCGGCTCCTCGATGATCTCGAGGCCGCCCAGCACCGCCGCGACAATCTCGGCCGACTGGCGCGCACGCACCAACGGGCTGGTCACGATTACCTCGGGCCGCGCGGCGCGCGCCAACTCAGCGCTCGCCGCGACCTGCTCGCGGCCATGCTCGTTGAGCTCGACCGGACGGCAGCCCATGACCCGGCCCTCGCGATTCCAGGTGGTCTCGCCATGCCGCATCAGGATCGCGGTGCCGCGGACGCCGATAGTCTCAATTAGTTTTTGCGCCACGTAAAAGGGCCCCAACGCCATTGGTCTTCCCGCCGGTTCATGGTTAGCAAATAGAGCGATTGACAAACAAAACGGCGAGCGCCATGTTCTGCGCCCGCCGTTTGAGCATTAGTCGCGATTCCCGCGTGGTCCCGCGCGGTTACCGTCTCAGCGTCCCGCCGCGGCCGCCGCGTGGCCGTTGCCCATCGCGTCCGCGCTGGTGCCGGCCGGAGCCAGTCCGCAGAAGGCCTCGTAGTCGATCAGCGTGGTCTGCGTCGGATGATCGCTGCATACCGGGCATTCCGGATTGCGGCGAATCTTGAGCACCCGCACGTAGTCGGCCGACAGCGTGTCGAAGTAGACCATCTTGCCGGCGAGCGACTTGCCCGCGCCGATTAGCAGTTTGATCGCTTCGAGCGCTTCGATCGATCCGATCACTCCCGGCAGCGCGCCCAGCACGCCCGCTTCGGCGCACGACGGCGCCATGTCGGGGGGCGCCGGCTCCGGATAGAGGCATCGGTAGCACGGGCCGCCAGCGGCCGGATTGAACACCGTCGCGTTGCCCTCGAAGCGGAAGATCGCGCCGTCGACCAGTGGCTTTTTGGCAAAGACGCACGCGTCGTTGATCAGGTAGCGGGTCGGAAAATTGTCGCCGCAATTGATCACCACGTCGTAGCGCTTGATGATCTCCATCACGTTCTCGGAGCTCAGCCGCACGTCGTGGCGAATCACCTTGATCGCGGGATTGAGCGCATTGATCGATTTTTGCGCCGATTCGGTTTTGAGCATCCCGACCCGGTCGGTCGTATGGATTATCTGGCGTTGCAGGTTGGACAGATCGACCACGTCGAAATCGACCAGCCCGATTGTGCCGACGCCGGCCGCCGCCAGGTACAGCGCCGTCGGCGAGCCGAGTGCGCCCGTGCCGAGAATCAGCACCTTGGAATCGAGCAATTTGGCCTGGCCCTTCTCGCCGACTTCGGGAATCACGAAATGGCGCGAGTAGCGCGTGATCTCGTCAGCGGTGAAATTCCGGTCGGCGGTCCACGGCAGCCCGCGATCCTTCCAGGCGTTGAAGCCCCCGGTCAGATTGTAGACGTTGTCGTAGCCGAGCTCGCTCAGGGTGCGTGCGGCCAGCAGCGACCGCGTGCCCGAGGCGCATTGCAGGATCACCGGCGTATGGTGGTCGGGCACCTTCTCTTCGACCCGCAGCTCGAGGAACCCGCGCGGAATCGCGACCGCCTGCGGGATATGCCCCTGGCGCCATTCGTCGCTCTCGCGCACGTCGATCAGCACCGTACCGGGCTGATCGATCATGCGGCGCGCCTCGTCGATATCGATTTGCTTAATCGACGCGCGCGCCTCATCGAGAATATTCTTGGAAGTCTTGGCCATCTGTTTTCACCGCCGTGCCCGCCTGAATCTGCCGCTAACGCGGCGAGCGCCGGCTCCTTAACTTTGGTCCTATCATGCAACTATAACCATCCCGCCCGCGGGATGCATCACGTGGCGCCGGCCGCGCGATCGCCCGTGCGTCGCGTTCAGCCGCCGATCATGCGATGGGATTCGACCAGCGCATGGACGAAATTGAGCACGCGCTTGGCATGGCCGCGCGGTGTGACGTCGTCGAACGCGCGCACCACGCGCCCGTCGCGATCGATGACGAAGGTCGCGCGCTCGGCTGTCCCGTTGCGCAGCACGCCAAAGGCCCGCGCCATTTCGCCGGCCTCGTCGGCCAGGAGGGTAAAGGGAAAGCCGTGCTTCTCGGCAAACGCGCGATGCGAGCCCGGCGAATCCGTGCTCACGCCAATCACCGCGCATTCGAGCGCGCGGAATTTCTCATGCAGGTCGCGGAATTCCTTGCCCTCGATCGTGCAGCCGGGCGTGTCGTCCTGCGGGTAGAAATAGACGACAACGAGCGTTCCGCGATAGTCGCTCAGTCGGCGCGTGCAGCCGGTTTGATCGTGCAGTGCGATCGCCGGCGCCATCGCGGGCGCGCCCGCGTGCCGTTCGTCAGCGGCCAGCGGCGGCATGGACTTCCACCTCTTCGACCGCGCGCCGGCGCGTAAACTTGACCGCGGCGTTGTCGATATTGATCGAGCAGAGCGAGCCGCACATGCTGCATACGTTCGATCCCGCTGCCTCGCTCTCTTCCTTGTAGCGGCGCGCTTTGTCGGGATCCATCGCCATCGCGTACATCCCTTCCCAGTTGAGCGCCTTGCGATAGCGCGACATCTGGTCGTTCCAGACTTTGGCCGCGCGCACGCCCTTGACCAGGTCGCCCGAGTGGGCCGCGATACGGGTCGCGATCACGCCTTCGCGCACGTCGTCGATATCGGGCAGCCGCAGATGCTCGGCGGGCGTCACGTAGCACAGGAAATCGGTGCCCGCGGCCGACGCGATCGCGCAGCCGATCGCGCCCGTAATATGATCGTAGCCGGGCGCCACGTCGCAGGTCAGCGGTCCCAGCACATAGAATGGCGCGCCGCCGCAAATGCGCTTTTCGAGCTTCACGTTGGCTTCGATCTGATCGAGCGGGACGTGGCCCGGCCCTTCGATCATCACCTGCACGCCAAGCGCGCGGGCCCGGTCGGTCAACTCGCCCAGCACCAGCAGTTCGGCGAGCTGGCCGCGGTCGGTCGCGTCGCCGGTGGCGCCGGGGCGCAGGCCGTCGCCGAGCGAGATCGTCACGTCGTGCTCGCGCAGGATCGCGCAGACCTGGTCGAAATGCTCATAGAGCGGATTCTCGTTGCCGGTCCGCTCGATCCATCCCGCAAGCAGCGCGCCGCCGCGCGACACGATACCCTCGATGCGGTCGTGGCCGCGCAGCTTGCGCACACTCTCGCGCGTGACCCCGCAATGCAGCGTCATGTAGTCGACGCCCTGGCGCGCCTGGCGCTCGATCACATCGAGAAAGCCCGGCAGTTCCAGTTCCATAATCGACCGTTCCGAAGCCACCTGGTAGATCGGTACCGTGCCCAGGATGACCGGGCAGCGCGACAGAATCTCCATCCGGATGCGGTCAAGGTCGGTGCCGGTCGACAGGTCCATCACCGAGTCCGCGCCGTAGCGCACCGAGGTATAGAGCTTCTCGACCTCTTCCTCGACCAGTTGATGGAAGTTCGACGCGCCGATATTCGCGTTGACCTTGGTGCGCAGCGATTTGCCGATGCCGATCGCGCGAAAGTCGTGATGCAGGTTGTGCGGGATTACCACCTCGCCCGTCGCCACCAGGCCGCGGATCTGCTCGGGGCTAAGCCCCTCGTCCTCGGCCACTTCGATCATCTGCTGCGTGATGACGCCCTTGCGTGCAGCTTCCAGTTGGGTCATGCCGTCACCTCTGACCTGTCGGCTAACTGCGGACCACCTGGTCTCCGCGTTCGGTCGACGCCCGCGTGGCGCCGATTTCCCGCCGGAGTTTGGCGGTCCGGAACATTCACGATTCGCGCCCGCGTCGCCCGCGTGATGCCGCGTGCGACACGACGCTTCGATTCACCCGCGCGATTTTTTTACGCGCGAGGTGTACCCGCGCCCTATATACACCCGCGCCGCCCTTTCGTCATCGGTTGCGGGCGACTTTTATTGCCCGTCCGGGCCGCTCCGACGGCCTGCTCGTACGCCACTATCAGCGGCAATTGGCAGCGGCAATTAGATTGATGAGTCAGGGCTTTCCCGCGCCTGCGAACTGCCTGAGGCGCTTAATGGACCGCGCAACGCCACTATAGGTTCTGCCCGGAATTACAGTCAAGTTGGCCGCCGGTCGCGCGCCCTCCCAATGATCGCCGCGGCGATCGCGGTCAGGTAATCCGCGGGTACAGGCGATGCGGATTATCCCACAGAATCATGCGCTGCGTCTCGGCCGGAAAGACTTCGGGCCGCGCCGTCAGCTTGACCGTGTCGGGAAAGCGGCCGTCGAAATGCGGATAGTCGGACGCATACAGAATATGCTCCGGGCCGACCACGCTCGCGACGAACGGCAGCGTCGCCTCGTCGGGGTCGCACGAAATAAAGAAATTCTCCGACCGGATCACCTCCGACGGTTTGCGCCGCAGAAACGGCACGTACTCGGGCATCAGCTCGTAATGCTCGTCGAGCCGCTCCATCCAGTAGGGCAGCCAGCCGACGCCCGCTTCGAGAATCGCGACGCGCAGCCGCTCGAAAATATCCATCACGCCGCCGCCAATCAGCGCGCCCACCGCACGCATCATCTCGAACGGATTGGTCGCCGAATGCTGGAGGAAGAGGTTGTTGGTCATCTCGAAGGTGCCGAGCCCATAGGGCGGCCGTGCGGTGCCGCCATGGAGGCAGGCCGGCAGGTCGGTGTCCTGGCAGGCCTGCCATATCGGATGGAACGCCGGATGGTCGAGCAGGCGATCCTCGACGTGGCCCGACAGATAGACGCCGACCGTCCAGGGCTCGCGCGCGACCTGGCGGATCATCTCGGCGGCGCGCTCCGGATCCCGCATCGGCACGACCGCGACGCCCTTGAGCCGATCCGGATAGACCGAACAGTAATCGGCCAGCCATCGATGGTACGCGCGAATCATCGCGGTCTCGAACGCGACCGTCTTGAGCGCGCAGAAACTCGAGACCACGGTCGCGAACAGCACCGCTACGTCGATACCCTCGCGGTCCATGTCCTTGATACGGATATGCGGATCCGATCCGCCGCGCATGTCGGGCTTGTCGCCGCGCGGATTGCGGCCCGTGCGCATCAGCGGCTTTTCCGGATTTGGCACGCCGAGCGGCCGCCCGGTGTTCAATTGATGGAACATACCGAAGAAAAATTTCGACGGCCGCCCCGCGGCCATCTCTTTGAGCTCGGCCAGGTCGGGCTTGAAGCGCGCTTCGAGGTAGCGGTCGTAGAGATCGTTCGGCTCCATCACATGGCCGTCGGCGTCGATCACCTTGCTGCCGTTGAACATCGTCTAGTCCTCAAATTTCGATCGGCGTGCGGGCCGTCATGATCCCGCGCCGGCCTGCGGATCGTCGTGCGCGGCGACGACCTAGTTTATCGCGCGGGCGGCCGCCGATCTCAAGCCGCGGCGACACCCTGCGCCGGCGGCGATCGTCCACCCGTTCAGAGCGACGAGAGCGGCGGGGCGATCCGTTCCAGGCTGGTTCGTTCGGCCGCCACGCCCAGCACCAATTCGGCCACCGCGGCCGCGATCATCAAGGCCGCCGCCACGAGATAGCCGTCGAGCAGGGCGCGGCGCGACCCGGTATCGATAAGCCTGCCGAAAAACCATGGCGCGGCGATGCCGCCGGCGGCGGTACCGGCCGAGTAGAAAATCGCGATTGCCAGCGCTCTAATCTCGATGGGGAAAATTTCGCTGACGGTCAGATAGGCTGAGCTGGCCGCCGGCGACGCGAAGAAAAACATCAGCGTCCACAGCGCGGTTTGCGAGAGGCTCGAAAGCGCGCCGCGGCAAAATAGCCATCCGGTGGCGGTCAGGATTAGCGCCGAAATCGTATAGGTGGCCGTGATCATCCGCCGGCGCCCGATCGTATCGAACAGATGCCCCAGTATCACCGGGCCCAGAAAATTGCCGGCCGCGAACGGCAGCATCCAGAGCCCGGCGCGATCGGCACGGACGCCGTAAAACCGGTTCAAGACCAGCGCGTAGGTAAAGAAGATCGCGTTGTAGGTAAACGCCTGCGCGGTCATCAGCGTGAGTCCGAGAATCGATCGCGATCGATAGGTGGTGACCAGGGGCCGGATCAGCGCAGTGAAACCAAAGGTCTGCCGCGGCCGGAACCGCAATGACTCCGCGGGTGCCGGCGCTTCGAGAGCGGTGCCGGTTTCCGCCGCCACGATCCGTTCAATCTCGCTCGTCGTGCGTTCAGCTTCGGCGAGCCGCCCGTGCATCGCGAGCCAGCGCGGACTCTCCGGCAGGAACCTTCTCAGGTACAGGATGCCCAGTCCGATGATCGCGCCGCTGCCGAAGCCGACCCGCCATCCGATCGGATACGGAATGTAATGCGGGTTCAGGATGATCACCGTCGAGGCCGCCCCGACGGCTGCGCCGAGCCAGAAGCTGCCGTTGACGATCAGGCCGACGCGGCCGCGCAGGCGCGCCGGAATCAATTCGTCGATCGCCGAATTAACCGCCGCATACTCGCCGCCGATCCCCGCGCCGGTGATAAAGCGAAATAGCGCGAAGCTCCCAAGATTCCACGACAGCGCGCTCAAGCCGACGCCGCCCAGGTAAAGCGAAAGGCTCAGCATAAAGAACAGGCGCCGGCCGAAACGATCCGTCAGATGGCCGAAGATCAGCGATCCGATCACCGCGCCGGCCAGGTAGCACGAGCCAATGAATCCGATCTCGGCCGCGCTGAAATGCATCACGTCGGGCCGTTCGAGCACCGCGCTGATCGCGCCCATCAGCGTGACCTCCAGGCCGTCGAGGATCCACGTGATGCCCAGGCCCATCACCAGCAGCTTATGGAAGCGGCTCCACGGCAGGCGGTCGAGCCGGGCGGGAATCAGGGTCGCGATGGATTCGCCGAGGGTCTGCGGGGCACGCGACATGCTCGATCTCCACCGGCCCACGACCGCCGGAGAAAGCGGACGCTTCAGATCTTGCCGTCGCGCCGGCGTATTCGTATCGCGCAGTTGCTCCAGCGCTTTTCCAGATCGCAATGGGACACGCCGTGCAGCGCCTTCTGTGCTTCGAATTCGCGCCGCAAAGCCTGATGGGTGACGGTCGCGGCTTCCAGGTCGCGCTTGCCCTCGTCGACCGACGCGCGCAAATAGTCGGCCTCGATCGTCTTGCCGGCCAGCGCCGACTTGAGCCGCCATAATTCGGTGATCAGGGCGGCGCAATCGTCATGGCTCAGCGCCGCGCCGGCGTCGACGATCGTCTTTAGCTGGTCGAGCCTTTCGACTTTCATAGACATCCGAACCAATTGCGACCGCGAACGATCTGTCCCTCGATCCTTACCACAGGAGGGTGATGCTCGCACTGATCGAGGTTGAGATGCGCGGTGCCGCCGACGCTCGCTGATTTCCCTGCCGCCCGATGATCACCACGAATCCGGCGCGCGCCGCTTCCTACGGGCCGGCGCATCGCATATTAGATGACGACCGATGGGTACCAACGATGGATCCGCGACCGCGCCGCAAGCGGGCCAGTCCGCCAATTCCGACGCGTATCATACGCTGCTGGCGAGCTTTCTTGGCTGGACGCTCGACGCGTTCGACTTCTTCGTCCTGATCTTCGTGCTGCCCGCGGTGGCCCGCGAGTTCCATCGCTCGATCGCCGACGTCGCCTTCACCATCACCGCCACGCTCGCGATGCGTCCGATCGGCGCGCTGATCTTCGGCTGGTTCGCCGATCGCTACGGCCGTCGCCTGCCGCTGATGGTCGACGTGCTGCTCTATTCGATCCTCGAGGTGCTGAGTGGGCTGGCGCCGTCGTACCGATGGTTCCTGGTCCTGCGCGCGCTGTTCGGTATCGCGATGGGCGGTGAATGGGGCGTTGGCGCGTCGATCGCGATGGAGGCGGTGCCGGCGCGCTGGCGCGGCTTGCTCTCGGGCGTCCTGCAGGAGGGCTACGCGGTCGGCTACCTGCTGGCGGCGGCGGCCTTCGCCCTGGTCTTTCCGCACTGGGGATGGCGTCCGCTGTTCTTTCTCGGCGGCGCACCGGCCCTGCTCACGCTCTATATCCGCACCAAGGTGCCCGAATCGAAATCATGGGAGCTGATGCGCCCGCCGCGCGGCGCAATCTTCCGCACGATTCGCGCCAACCTCCGCACCTTCCTGTACCTCGTCCTGCTGATGACGATGATGAACCTGGTGTCGCACGGCACGCAGGACCTCTATCCGACGTTCCTCAGGCTTCAGCGCGGGCTCGACGCGCGCACCGTCGGCACGATCGCGATCATCTATAACATCGGCGCGCTGCTCGGCGGCCTGACCTTCGGCTACCTCTCCGACCGGATCGGGCGGCGGCGTGCGATGGCCGCGGCGGTGCTTTGCGGCGTGCTAATCGTGCCGCTCTGGATCTATCCGCGCTCATTGGTATGGCTGACCGCCGGCGCCTTTCTGATGCAGTTCATGGTGCAGGGCGCATGGGGTGCGATCCCGGCGCATCTGGTCGAACTGTCGCCGCCGCAGGTGCGCGGCCTGTTCGCCGGCCTCGCCTATCAATTGGGCGTGCTGTTCGCGGCCAACGCCGCATTCATCGAGGCGCTTATCGCGCAGCATCTCGGCTACGGCACGGCGCTCGCGATGGTCGCGTCGATCGTGCTGCTCGGCGACGCGATCGTGATCGCGTGCGGAATCGAACGCAAAGGCGCGGATTTGCACATCACATGACTCATGCGCAGCCGCACCCGGAGCACCGACCGAACCTAAGCGTTAAATGGCAGTTCGAGCGAGATCGATTGGTAAGGCACATCCGGCCGCTGGTGATTCCGCCGAGCCGCCGGTTTATAGATGTCCTGGGTGTGCGGCGGGTTACTTCTGGGCGAGCGCCCACGCAACGTCGGCCATCCGTGGCACGCGGTTGTCGTAGGTTGCGAACATCGGATCGTCGGCCTGCCCGCTCAGATAGCGCGCGTAGCTGCCCTCGGCGATGATCGCTAGCTTGAACAGCGAGAAGATTTCGTAGAAGGCAAAATCGCGCATCGTGCGGCCGGCCTTGCGCTCGTACAGATCAATCATCCCCTGGCGCGAGTAGTAGCCGCCACCGGCTTCCATGCTCGAGACCACTTCGCGGCGTGTCTCGTCGTCGCCCGGGTCGCTCCAGTAGGTGACCATCCAGCCGAGGTCGGCGAGCGGGTCGCCAATCGTCGACATCTCCCAGTCGAAGAGTGCGATCGGCCGGGGCTCGTCGCCCGCCGGATCCCACATCACGTTGTCGAGCTTGTAGTCGCCATGCACGATCGTCGCGGGCTGCGCTTGCGGCAGATGGGACTTGAGCCATGCCTGGATTTTGCCCATCACCGGCAGCGGGCGCGTGGCCGGAATCGTGCGTTCGAGCTGGTCGCTCCAGCGCCGCACCTGGCGTTCGATATAGCCGTCGGGGCGGCCAAAACCCTCGAGTCCGGCGGCCCGCCATTCGACGCCTTGCAGCGTTACCAGCAGGTCGACCATCCGTTCGCTGATCGCGCGCCGCTGCGCCGCCGTCTCGGCGAAGCTTTTTTCGCCCGACGGTATCAGGCCCGAACGGATCACCCGGCCGCGCATATACTCCATCAGCACGAAGGGCGCGCCGATATAGGCCGGATCTTCGCAGCACGCATACACGCGCGGCACCGGCACGGGGGTATTTTGCAGGGCCTTGAGCACGCGGTATTCGCGGACGACGTCGTGCGCGGTCGGCAGCAGCGGTCCGCGCGGCGGCCGGCGCAGGGCCCACGAATTGCCGTCGAAATGGATCAGGTGAACTTCATTGGAATGACCGAACGAAATATTCTCGACGCGCATCTCGGCCGCGTCGCCCAGTCCGCCGTCGCGGATAAAGCGGCGCAGACCGTCGATGTCGATGGTCGCCGAGGGGCCGGTTTTCTCGTTGCCAGTATCCACCATTGCCTGCCGTCCTATGGCGATTGCGCCGATCCCGGTCGCCAATCACGCCTAAGCCTATAGCCTCTCGCACAATTATGTCGCAAGCGCGGCGCGGCCCCAACGGCGAGGCATACGCTTCGCTGACCGGTCCACGCCGCGCTACCTGCGGCCGCGCGATGCGGACTTGTCATCTACCGGACGGCCTGACGCGCATCCATACAGCCAGATATGCCAAAAGCGCTCTTGCTACACGCGCGCCTATCTGCGGAAAATAGTTGCGATGGACCTGGTTGAGGGCAGGGCGGTGGTAATGACGGAGCGGAGTCGGCGCAACGCGATAATCGCGCTGGCCCGCCCCTATCAGTGGATCAAGAACGGCCTGGTGCTGGCCGCGCTGATTTTCGGCCAGCGCCTGTTCGACCCGCACGAGGTGAGCCTGGCGGGCGTGGCGTTCGTCGCCTTCTGCGCGATCTCCAGCACCGGTTACATCATCAACGACATCAGCGACCGCGAAGCCGATCGGCTCCATCCGGACAAGTGCCAGCGTCCGCTGGCCTCGGGCGAATTGAGCGTGGGCGAGGCGACGGTGATCGCGGCGATCCTGGGCGTGGCCGGACTCGGCCTCAGTGCGACGCTCGGCGCGGAGTTCCTGTTAATCGCGGCAATCTATGTCGCGATGCAGTTTTTCTATTCCAACTACGCCAAGCACGTAGTGATCGTCGACATCATCGTAATCGCGGTGGGCTTCGTGCTGCGGGCGTATGCGGGCGGCGTGGCGATCGGCGTGGCGGTGTCGCCCTGGCTCATCTTCATCACGTTTGTCCTGGCGCTGTTCCTGTCGCTGGCGCGCCGCCGGCACGAACTGATCGCACTCGGCGAATCCGCCACCAGCCATCGCGGCGCGCTCGGTGAATACAGTATTGGCTCGATCGATCAGATGATCTCGATCGTCGCCGGCGCCACGCTGGTCGGCTACATGATCTATACGGCGTCGCCCGAAGTCGCCCTGAAACTCCACACGCAGCATCTGTTTTTGACGGTACCGTTCGTCGCCTTCGGGATCCTGCGCTACCTCCATCTGGTCAACGACTGCGATGAAGGCGGCGACCCGGCGCGGCTGGTGCTCCGCGATCGTCCGCTGCTGGTCTCGATTATCCTGTGGGTGATCGCCGACGTTCTGCTGCTCTACTTCTAGTCGGCACGCAACCCAAATAGTTACGCGGGCGCGGCGCATCGATCGCCGCCAGGGCGAACAGGCGCGCGTCAGTAGGCGCCGGCGGTAGTGGGACTGGCGGTAGGCAAAATACTGGTATGGGACTGGAACGGATTGCGCCCGAATGGACTCTGGCCGACCGAGCCGACTCCGCCCAGCGTGAGCTGAAACTGGAACTGAGTTTCGCTCGGATTATAGGTCTTGGTGATACCCATGTCGAATGACCAGCAGTCGCATGGCGATTTCAGCCTCACGCCGTAGGCCGACGACAAGACCTTGTGCGCGGCGAAATCGTAGGACGGCGCGAAATATACACCCATCCGATCGAATAGATCATAATACGCGCGCAAGACCAGGAACTGGCTGAAATTCGCGTTGACCCCGGGCGTAAAGGTGGGGCCGGGCGCGATGTAGTTGTAGCTGACCTGCATGAAGGACCCTTCCTCGGCCTTAGCGGTATAGACCTTGGCCTGATTGCGCGTCCACCAGGGCTGGAAGTCTATGTACGCACTGGCGTACTGCAATTGGTCGGCGCTCGGATCGAAGCCCAATTGCGATCCGAACGACCATACGCGGGTAGGATAGACCAGCGCATGGACGTCGACGTCGGAAAAATGCGTCGCGCCGCGAGCCACCGCATGGTCGATGTCGTAGGCCTGCTGCACGGTTAACTGGAACAACTGCTCAATTTCGCCGGTGGTGCCGTTGGTGTGGGCACGGAACGGGCCGAGCACGGTGTTTTCCACGGTATCGGTGCCGTCGCCTTCGGGGCCGCCGGCGGGCTGCGCCGCGGACTTGGCGTAGATGCGCGAGGTGAAGCCGTAGGTGACCAGGCTGCGCGCGTCCATCCGATCGGTCTGATCGAACAGCGGCAAATCGTTCTGATTGACGTTCGGAACGTAAGCATAGGTCACGAACGGCTCAATGGTATGTTTGATCTTTTCGATCGACTTCCAGTTGAGGTCGTAGACCTTTTCGATCTCCGAGCCGATCCCGGCCGACCCATAGATCATCTCGCGCGTCTGCAATCCGCCGTGGGCCAGCGGTCCGAGCGACAGGCCGTTGTTGTACTGAAGGCCATTCGAGCCGACCGGCGTGATTGTGATTGTATGGCCCGAGGTGTCGTACATCGTCTCGCGCAGGCCAAGCGTGCCGTATCCGTATAGATAGTCGCTCAGGCGCCAGGGCACGGTCACCGTCGGATTCAGGTCGATTCGCATACCGCTCTGGCCTTCGGAACGCCAGAAGTCGGTGCCGGAGAAATCATAGTCGGTATAGGCGAGGCCACCGAACAGCTCTTTGCGCCCGCTCACCAGTAATTCGGGCAAGGTTTGCAGAGCGAAGGACTGCGGCTGAATCAGGTCCTGGTTCCACGTACCGCCGAGCTGCGCATAGCCGCCGTCGTAGCTGTCGAGGAATCCAAAATCCGATTGCGCGTTGCGAAACGACGGGATGCTGTCGGGATACATGATGCCGGTGCCGATCGTGCGCGAGAGCGTCCAGACGTTCATCTCGCGCAGCGTCAGGCTGTCGCTCACGCTCATCGCGTCGCCGTAGGCCACCAGGTCGTCGGTGATGTGCTGACGGGCCATCCCGATAATGTCGTAGCGATCGACCGGGATATGCGGATCGGCAATCTGGTTGTCGATGACGTCGGTCACGCGGCTACTGGCCGAGCGCAGGGCTTCATTGTAAAAGGCGCCGTCCACCGCCAGGAAATCGTCGGGCCCGGCGAGCAGGCGGTATTCGCCGAGCAGCCCGACCCGCTTGGAGGTTTCCATATCGACCGCCACGGTGGCGTCCGAACTCTTGTTGATTGCGTAGTAATAGGGCTGCACGATCTGGAATCCGCGCAGACCCGATTCGCCGATGCGCGGGAACAGAAAGCCTGAATGGCGCTGGGTGTCGGCCGGGAAGACCACGTAGGGCATCGGGATGACCGCGTGGCCCAGGATATTGAAATGGGCGTTGTGCCCGGTTCCCGTGTCGCCCAGATGCACGTCCATCTGCTCGGCGGTGATCGCCCAGTCGGGCGTGCCGGGTTCGCATCCGCAGGTCGTGAAGAAGCCGTCCAGAACCTTGTAGCGCTGGCCGAGCAGCTTGTAGATATGGCCGCCCTCGATCCGGTAGGTTTCGGCGCTGTCGGTAACGGTGGCGTCGGTCAGGGCGGCAGTTTCATCGGTGGAATTGACGATCGCGTCGCGCGCGACGATTCGCCCAAACGGATCGTTCAGATGCACGTTGCCGGTGGCGTGCATCTTATGCTCCCGGCGCATCAGATGGATCCGGTCGGCGGTCAGGACCGTGCGGGCCTGCGTCACGACCGCGTCGCCGGTAACGACGAAGCTGTCGGTCTTGTAGTCGTAAACGAAGTTGCGGCCAGTGATATCGATTGGACCGCCCGGATGGGAGGCCTGGTAGGCGGCGGAAAATCCGGTCTGCTGCGCGCCCGCGGCATGAGGCGCCAGCAACGCAAGCAGCGGTGCGGCGGCCAGCCCGCCCAGAAATGATTTAAACCGCGGCGTCAGGGAATAGTCCTCGGCGGCCTTCGCGTGCCAGAAACCACAGATATATCTCCCCCACCAGATAGACCGAGCCGGTGACCAACACTACATCATTCGCCGCGCTCTCCGCCATAACTTGGCCGATCGCCTCGAACGGATCGCGAATAATTCGCACCGGCACGCGGCCGGCAAAACTCGCCGCGAGATTTTCCGGATCGAGCGGCCGTTTGGGCGTCGCGCGGGTCAATGTGACGTCGCTGACCCGCGGCGCCAGCATCGCGGCCATCCGCGCCCATTGCTTGTCCTCGAGACAGCCGAAGACCAGCCGCGGCTTGACCTGCGGCCCGAGTTCCACGGCGATGGTCTCGAGCAGCGCCTCGATCGCCAGTTCATTATGCGCGCAATCCAGGATGGTCAGCGGCTGGCGCGCGACGATATCGAAACGGCCCGGCCATACCGTGGTGCCGAGTCCGCGGCGTATCGCCGCCTCATCAATCGTCAACCCGCTGGCCCGCAGCGCGTCGATCGCCGCCATCGCGATCGCCGCATTCTCATGCTGGAACGGTCCCGCCAGGGCGAGGTCGACGTCGGCAAGATTCAGGCCCAGGCCGCGATAGTCGAGCCGATGCGCCGGGGCCTGCGAGCGATACGAAAATTCGCGATCGATCATGAAGGCCGGACTCTGGCGCTGGCTCGCGATCGACGAGAGCACGAGGCGCGCCTCGGGGTCGCGCGCGCCGATTACCACCGGCACGCCCTGCTTGATGATGCCGCCCTTTTCGCCGGCGATCGCGGCGATGGTGTAGCCGAGCCGGTCCATGTGGTCGAAGCCGATCGGCGTAATCACGCTGAGCAGCGGATGGATCACGTTGGTCGAATCCAGCCGGCCGCCAAGGCCCGTCTCGATCACCGCCAGGTCGACTTTCGCCTCGGCGAAGTACAGGAACATCAGAGCGACCGTGAATTCGAAGAAGGTCAGGCCGAGTCCGGCGCGCTCGTAGATCGCGCGCAGCCGCATGATGTAGTCGAGCATCAGCGCCGCCGGTATCTCGGCGCCGTCGATCCGGGTGCGTTCGGTCAAATGGACGAGATGCGGCTTGGTATAGAGGCCCGTGCGGTAACCCGCGGCGCGCAGCACCGCGTCGATCATCGCGGCCACCGAGCCTTTGCCCTTGGTGCCGGCGATATGGACGGCGCGCAAACCGAGGTGCGGGTCGCCGATCAGCGCGAGCGCCTGGTCCATCCGCTCGAGCTTGTAGATTTCGCCACGCGCTTCGAGCGAATAGAGCCAGTCGAGAGTGGTGGAGAGATGCTCCATAGCTGCGCGCATCTTAGTCCGTGCGCATAAGCGGAGAAAGGTCTGCCCCGGCACAAAACCGCCGCCGCAAGCGGCCGGCGGGGCGAGCCTCAGCGTGACGGTCGTGGCGGGCGGCGGCGCGGCGCCTTGGTCCCGCTGGCGTGGTCGTCGGGCGGGCGCAGGATGGCTAACAGATGGCCCAGCGTATGGCGCATCTGCGGGCGCGGCACGATCGCGTCGAGCATCCCGTGCGCCATCAGGAACTCGGCCGTCTGGAAGCCGGCCGGCAACTGCTGATTGGTGGTCTGCTCGATGACCCGGCGGCCGGCGAAGCCGATCGCCGCGCCCGGCTCGGCCAGATTGACGTCACCGAGGCTCGCGAACGAAGCGGCGACGCCGCCGGTGGTCGGATCGCCGAGCACCGAGATATACGGGATGCGCGCGTCGCGCAGCCGCGCGATGGCGCTCGAGACCTTGGCCATCTGCATCAGCGAAAGCACGCCCTCCTGCATCCGCGCACCGCCCGAGGCGGCAAAGACGATCACCGGCATACGCCGCGCCAGCGCATGATCCATCAGGCGCGCGAGCTTTTCGCCGACCACCACGCCCATGCTGCCGCCCATGAAGCCGAAGTCCATCAGGGCGAGCGCGGTCTCGCGCTTTTCGATGCGCGCGGTCCCCGTCAGTACGGCATCGAGGCGGCCGGACGCGCGGCGCGCCTGCGCCATGCGATCCGGATAGGGGCGGCTGTCGACGAATTCCAGCGGGTCGCCGATCGCGAGGTCGGCGAACAGCTCACGCCATGAGCCGCGATCGACGGTGATCGCCAGGCGCTGCTCGACCGTTACGCGATGGTGGTGGCCGCAGCGCGGACAGACGTTGAGGTTGCGCTCGACCTCCTTGCGAAAGGCGATCTCGCGGCATCCGGGGCATTTCAGCCACATGTCGTCGGCAGCCGTCGCCGCCGGCTGCGTAGCGGGTGCGCGATTCGAGGCCATCGGCGTGCTAAACCGCCGCCGGCGCGATCGGTATCGCCGGGGTCGTAGGGGTGCTGTAAATCGCCTGCGTCATCCTGCGTGCCTCATCCACTATGCCGAGGCGGCCGCGCCGCCGCCATCGCGCGCGGTGCGCATCGCCGCTTTGAGCGCGGCGGCAAAATCCCCGACCACTTCGACCAGCCGATCGGAGCCGGCGTGGGTTTCGATCAATTGCGATATCGCGCTGCCGACCACCACCGCGTCGGCGAAGGCGGCCACCTCGCGCGCCTGCGCGGGCGTCGAGATGCCGAAGCCGACGCCGATCGGCAATTTGGTCACGGTCCTGAGTTCGCTCAGCCGCGCGGCCAGATCGGTCGCGATCCGGGTGCGCGCTCCGGTCACGCCGGTCACCGAGACGTAGTAGAGAAAGCCGCTGGCCGAGCGCGCGATCGCGCGGCTGCGCTCAAGCGGCGTGGTCGGTGCGAGCAGGTAGATGATATCAAGCCCGGCGGCACGGGCCGGACGGGCCAGTTCGCGCGCCTCCTCGGGCGGCAGATCGACCACCAGCATCCCGTCAAGGCCGGCGCGTGCGGCGTCGGCGCACAGCCGGTCGCATCCGTAGCGCAGGATCGGGTTGAAGTAGCCGAAGAGGATCAGCGGAACCTGCGTCGTGCGCCTGAGCTCGGTGACCATCGCGAGGATCGCCGGGATCGTCGCGCCGGCGGCCAGGCCGCGCGCGGCGGCGCGCTGATTGGCGGGTCCGTCGGCCATCGGATCGGAAAACGGCACGCCCAGCTCGATCAGGTCGGCGCCGCGCGCCTCGAGTTCAAGGACCAGGCGGCGGGTATGCTCGAGGTCGGGGTCGCCGGCGACGATATACGGAATCAGCGCCGGTTCGTGGCGCGCGGCAAGCGCGCGGAATTTCGCGCCGATGCGGCCGCTATGGGTATTCGATCGATTAGTCATTGAGCTGGTGGCATGTCCAATTGATAAGTCTGTTAAAGATAATATCCGCAGGGGATTCTTCGCCTCGGCAGCCTGCGCTCAGAATGACAACAAAAATGATCATTCCGTCATTCTGAGCGCAGCGAAGAATCCCGATTCCCGCGAAGCACTCGTCCAGATTATTTGCCGGACACAATACTAAATTAGTCATTGAAATAGTTAGAGCGTGACGCCGAAGGCCTGGGCGACGGTCTGCATATCCTTGTCGCCGCGGCCCGACAGATTGACCACGATTACCTGGTCGCGCGGCAGCGTCGGCGCGAGCTTCAGCGCATAGGCCACCGCGTGCGAGCTCTCGAGCGCCGGAATGATCCCTTCGCATTCCGAGAGCAGCTTCAGCGCCTCGAGCGCCTCGGCGTCGGTCACCGCGGCGTAGCTGGCGCGCCCGCTGTCCTTGAGCCACGCATGCTCGGGGCCGACGCCGGGGTAGTCGAGGCCGGCGGCGATCGAATGGGTCTCGCGGACCTGGCCCATCTCGTCCTGCAGCAGGTAAGTGCGATTGCCGTGCAGCACGCCGACCTGGCCGGCGGTCAGGGTCGCCGCGTGCATCGGTCCGCTGATCCCGAGGCCAGCCGCTTCGACGCCGACCAGGCGCACGGCCAGGTCCTTGATAAACGGATAGAAGATGCCGATGGCGTTGGAGCCGCCGTTGACGCAGGCGATGATGACGTCGGGCAGGCGCCCTTCGTGCTCGACGATCTGGCGGCGCGTCTCGCGGCCGATGACGGCCTGGAAGTCGCGCACGATCATCGGGTACGGATGCGGCCCGGCGGCCGTGCCGATCAGGTAATAGGTGTCACGCACGGTCGCGATCCAGTCGCGCAGGGCCTCGTTGAGGGCGTCCTTGAGGCTGCGGCTGCCGGCATCGACGGGCGTGACTTTGGCGCCGAGCAGCTTCATGCGAAAGACGTTGAGCGACTGGCGCTCGACGTCGACGCTGCCCATGAATACTTCGCATTCGCGCTTGAACAGCGCCGCCATGGTGGCGGTCGCGACGCCGTGCTGGCCCGCGCCGGTCTCGGCCGTGATGCGCGGTTTGCCCATGCGCACGGCGAGCAGCGCCTGGCCGAGCGTGTTGTTGACCTTATGCGCGCCGGTGTGGCAGAGGTCCTCGCGCTTGAGATAAATCTTCGCCCCGGCGCATCGTGCGGTCAGGTTGGCGCAGAGAAACAGCGGCGTCGGACGGCCGACGTATTCGGCCGCGTAGCGTTTCAGGTCGGCGCGAAAGCGCGGATCGCGGCGCGCCTCTTTGTAGGCTTTTTCCAATTCGAATAACGCGGGCATCAGGGTTTCGGCGACGTAGCGGCCGCCGAAATCGCCGAACCGTCCGCGGCTATCGGGCAGATTTTGCATTCGCGATGAAGCTCCTTAACTTCGCGGGATCCTTGATGCCTGGCGCGGCTTCGACGCCGCTGGCGACGTCCACCGCGTACGGGCCGAGCGCGGCGGCGGCGCCGACGTTGGCCGGGTCGAGGCCGCCCGAAAGAAAGACCCGCGCCAGGTCGAGGCGGTCGAGACCGCCGAGCGGACGCGCCTGTCCAGTGCCGCCGAAGAGCCCCGGATGGAACGTGTCGAGCAGCAGATAATCGGCCGCACTCGCCGGCAGCGAGGCATACGCGGCGCCGGCCTTGAGGCGCAGCGCGCGGATGACCGGCACCGGCCATCCGGCGAGCGCGTCTTCGTCCTCGTCGCCGTGAAACTGGAGCAGATCGAGATTGAGTTCGCGGCGGAACTCATCGATATGACCGCGTGCGGCGTTGACGAAGACCCCGGCGACGAGACAGCGCGCGCCGATCGCCCGGCGAATCTCGCGCGCGCGCTCGAGCGTCAGAAACCGCGGACTCGGCGGATAAAAATTGAGGCCGACGATCTCGGCGCCCAGCGCCACGGCGAGTTCGGCGTCCGCCACCCGCGTCACGCCGCAGATTTTGATCCGTACGCTCATCTGACGCGCATACTCTTGCCGGCTCGTCTGCTCACGCCGCGCCGGGGGCGGACGGACCGCCGAGCGCGTTGACCAGAATCGTCAGGGCGTCGCGCGGAGCGCCGCCGCGCAGCAGGCTTTCACCGATCAGAAACGCGCCCGCGCCGGCACGATGGAGCCGGCGGATATCGGCCGGCGTCGCGATGCCGCTCTCGGTCACGATCAGCGCGTCGTCGCGATAGCCGGTGAGCAGCGCCTCGGTGGTCGCGATATCGGTCTTGAAGGTGTGCAGGTCGCGGTTGTTGATCCCGATCAGTGTCGCGCCGGCGGCGCACGCGCGCTCCAGTTCGGCGGCGTCGTGGACCTCGATCAGCGCGGCCATCCGCAGTTCGCGGGCGAGTCCGGCGAGCGAGCGCATCTCGCCGTCTTTGAGCATCGCGGCGATCAGCAGGATCGCGTCGGCGCCGGCCGCGCGCGCTTCATAAAGTTGATAGGGATCGAAAATGAAGTCCTTGCGCAGCAGCGGCAAATCGACCGCCGCGCGCACCGCGCGCAGGTCGTCGAGCGAGCCCTTGAAGTGGCTATCGGTGAGCACCGAAATCGCCGCGGCGCCGCCCGCCGCGTAATCGCGGGCGACGCGTGCGGGGTCGAGGCCGGGCAGAATATCGCCCTTGCTCGGCGAGGCGCGCTTGACCTCGGCGATAATCGCCGGGGCCTGGGCCCGCAGCGCCGCGACGAAGGGGCGCGGCGCGGGCGCGCGCACGGCGGCCGCCGCAATTTCGCGCGGCGTCACGCGGCCACGCTGGATGCGCACTTCCTCGCGCTTGGCGGCGAATATCCGGTCGAGTATCGAGGCCATGGGTTAATCCCGCATTCAGCCCGCCGCGGCGGCGCCTTCGTTGCTCACGCGGCAAATTGTTTCGAGCGTCGCGACGGCGCGGCCGGCGATCAGGATTGCGCGCGCGAGGTTGACCCCAGCGGCAATCGTCGCCGCGCCGCCGCCGACGTAGATTGCGGCGCCGGCGTTGAGCGCGAGCACATCTTGCGCCGGGCCCGGGTCGCCGGCAAGGGTCCGCCTGAGAATCGCGGTGGCCTCGTCGGCGTCGGCGGCGAGGAACGTGGCGGGGCTCGCCGGGGCGACGCCGAGGCCCTCGGGCGTGATCTCGTATTCGCGCAATTCGCCGCCCGCCACTTCGACCACCCTGGTCGGTGCGCCGAGCGAAATTTCGTCGAGCCCGTCGCCCCCATGCACGACCATCGCATGGTCGACGCCGAGTGCGGCGAGCGCCTCGGCCATCGGGCGCAGCAGGCGCGGTTCGGCGACACCGAGCAACTGGCGGCGCGGATGCGCCGGGTTGGCCAGTGGCGCGATCAGATTGAAAACCGTGCGCACGCCAAGCGTGCGGCGCAGCACCGCCAGCCGCGCGAGCACCGGATGATAGCGGGGCGCGAAGATGAAGCAGAAGTGCGCCGCCGCGAGGCAGCGCGCGAGCCCCGCCGGTTCGAGCTCGAGCTTGACGCCGCAGCGTTCGAGCACGTCGGCCGCGCCGACCCGTCCGCTGACCGCGCGATTGCCGTGCTTGGCGACCGGCACGCCGGCGGCCGCCGCGACGAGGGCGGCGGCGGTTGAGATATTGAACGTCCCGGCGCCGTCGCCACCGGTGCCGGCGGTATCGAGCACCTGGCCGCCGTTGAGATCGAGCGGACGCGCCCGCCGGCGCATCGCGCGCGCGCCGCCGGTCAGCTCGGCGGCCGACTCGCCCTTGATTTTGAGCGCGACCAGGAAGCCCGCGACGAGGATGTCGGGGACCACGTCGTCGAGGATTTCGCCGACCACCTGCTCGGCCTCGGCGGCGCTGAGCGAGCGGCCGCGGAGCACCTCGCTGAAGGCTTCGCGCAGGTTGATCACGCGGCCACTCCGGCGAGAAAGTTGCGCAGCAGGTCTTTGCCCGCGGGCGTGCCGATCGACTCCGGATGGAACTGCACGCCCTCGATCCGATGCTCGCGATGGCGCAGTCCCATGATCTCGCCCTCGGCGGTGCGCGCGCTGATTTCGAGGCATGCGGGGATCGAGTCGGGCGCGACCAGCAGCGAATGATAACGCATCGCGGCGAACGGATTGGCGAGTCCGCCGAAGATCGATTTGCCGTCGTGGATAATCGGCGAGGTCTTGCCGTGCATCAGGCGCGCCGCGCGCACGACCTTGCCGCCGAAGGCCTCGCCGATACATTGATGGCCCAGACAAACACCCAGGATCGGCACCGCGCCGGCCATCTCGCGCAGCAGCGCGACCGAGACGCCGGCCTCGGCGGGCGTGCAGGGGCCGGGCGAGATGACGATCGCGTCGGGCTCGAGCGCGCGCGCACCGGCCACGTCGATAGCGTCGTTGCGGCGGACGATCGCGTCGACGCCGAGCTCGCCGATGTACTGCACCAGATTGTAGGTAAATGAATCGTAATTGTCGATCATCAGGAGCTTCATCGGGGCCTATCTCCGCGCCGCCGCTTCGAACTCGCGGGCGGCGCCGAGCGCGCGGATCATGGCGCGCGCCTTGTTGAGCGACTCCTGGAACTCGGCGGCAGGATCGGAATCGGCGACGACGCCGCCGCCCGCCTGGATATAGACCCGATCGCCCTTGACCAGCAGCGTGCGCAGCGCGATCGCGGTGTCGGTGTTGCCGGTGTAGCTGAAGTAGCCGACCGCGCCGGCGTAAACCCCGCGCCGCACGGTTTCCAGTTCATCGATAATTTCCATCGCGCGGATTTTCGGCGCGCCCGAGACCGTGCCCTGCGGAAAGGTGGCGCGAAAGGCGTCGAACGCGTCGCATCCGTCGCGCAGCTCGCCGACCACGTTGGAAACGATATGCATCACGTGCGAATAGCGCTCGACGCCCATCAGCTCGGTCACCTTGACCGAACCGGTCCTGGCCACGCGGCCGACGTCGTTGCGGCCGAGATCGACCAGCATCACGTGCTCGGCGATCTCCTTGGGATCAGCCAGCAGCTCGCGCTCGAGCGCCTGATCCTCGGCTTCGCTGGCGCCGCGCGGACGGGTGCCGGCGATCGGGCGTAGCGTAATCTGGCGGCCCTCCGCCCGGACCATCGTTTCGGGCGACGCGCCGACCAGCGTGAGATCGCCCAGGCGCACGTAAAACATGTACGGCGACGGATTGATCGTGCGCAGGCTGCGATAAAGGTTGAACGGATGGACGGTGAGCGGCGCCTCGAAGCGCTGCGACGGCACGACCTGGATAATGTCGCCGGCCGCGATGTACTCCTTGGCCGCATCAACCATCGCCATGTAGCTTTCGCGGCTTTGGTTCGAGGTGATCTCGAGCTCACCGCGGATGTCGGGCGCGGGCGGCTCTAAGCGCGGCGCGACCGCAGCCTGGGCCAGCCGCGCGATGGTCTCGTCGATCCTGGCCTGCGCGCTCAGGTAGGCGGTATGGGTCGAAGCGAACTCCTCGAGCGGCACGCTCGCGATAATCTTGAGCGTCTGGCGCACGTTGTCGAAGACCAGCACCGTATCGGTGAACATCATGCAGAGGTCGGGCACGCCGAGGTCGTCATGCGCCGTGGCGGGAATCCGCGGCTCGAAGCAGCGCACGATATCGTAGGCCAGAAAGCCGACCGCGCCGCCGAAAAAGCGCGGCATCTCGGGCAGTTCCGGCGCGCGCAGGCGCTGAACCTCATGACGCAGCGCTTCAAACGGGTTGTCGACGTGGCGCGCTTCGATTGCGCGTCCCGGCCTGATCAGATCCATCCGATTGCCGCGCGCGCGCACCACCAGGGCCGGCTCGGTGCCGAGAAAAGTGTAGCGTCCCCATTTCTCGCCGCCGCGCACGCTCTCGAGCAGAAATGAGTAGTCGCCACGCGCGATCTTGAGAAAGGCCGAGACCGGCGTCTCGAGATCGGCGGCAATCTCGCGGCCCACCGGGATCAGGTTGAAGCCCCGGTCCGCCAGCGCGTCGAAGTCGCGTTCGCTAGGCGTAAGCATCACAATGAGCCTCCCGGCTCGGCGTCGTTATCTAAGCGGGCGCGGCCGCGCGGCCCAAATAAAAAAGGGGCCGCTGGACGTAATGCCCGCGGCCCCTGGAAATTCGGTTTCGTCGTGGATTACAAAACCGGAGCGCAGGCCAAGGCCACGTGGCGCCAACGCCAGTTCGCCCAACCCATCCGGTTTACGTAATCGCTCATCGCCATAGTAATAAGCCAGCCGCGCCGCGCTTTGTCAATCGGCGGGGGCGGCCGCGGCGCTCGTGCCGCCATAGGTGCCGTTGTATTTGGCGCGCAATTGCTGCTGGGCGGCGGCCGCCGCTTGCTGCGTCGCATACGGACCAACCTCGACCTTGTACCAGGTCTGGCCCGAGAGCTGGGTCGACACGATATGCGGCGTGTAGCCGAGATTCTGTAACCGCACGACCATGACTTCGGCGCCGTTGCGATCCATCACCGCCTGGATCTGGATATTGTACGGACGGCGATGCACCGGGGGCCTGGCCGAGGCGATCACCGGCACACTCGCACGAGGGGTTGGCACGGTGGGCGGCGGAGCTTCGGCATCGTCGGCCGAGTTATAGTCGGCGGACGATGCGGCGCTGCCGCGCGGCGCCGCGGCCGAAGGCGGAATAGTCATTTCGCCGGCGCGCGGCGGCGTTTCATCGGCAATCGCGCCACCGGTCGACGAGGTGGCCGCGGCCGTGCGCGCGGGCGCCCTGGCATATCTCGGCTTCGCGATTTTGGCGATTGTGGAGGGCATTTTCTGCGCCGCGCCGGCCGCGGCTACCGCCGGTGCGGACGGTGCGGCGATGACGGGGGCCGTCGCGCGGCTGACGGCGGCGGGCGGGGCCGACGCGACCGGCGCCGCCGCGCTCTCCGGCGGCGTCTCGACCGGATAGTCGGTCGCGACCTGCGCCTGGCTCGACTGGCTCTCGCGGCCTACGTCGTAGCCGGCCAGCAGGCCCAGCATGAAGACCGTGCCCGACAGCGCGGCGATCGCGAAGACGATTGCGGCTATGCCGCCCGATCTGATTTCAAACCGCATGCCGCCTCACCCTCACATTCGATCCGGAGCGCTCACTCCGAGCAGATCCATCGCACCCGCCAGCGCGTTGCGCAACACGCCCATCAGGAACAGCCGCGCGACGCTGAGCGCGGGATCGTCGGGGTTGATTATACGGTTGGCTGGCTTGTTGTAATAGCGATGGAACTCGCCGGCGAGTTCGAGCAGGGCGAACGGAATCCGATGCGGCTCAAGCGCTTCGACCGCACCGGCGACGACCGCGGGCAGAGCGACGGCGCGCTTGGCGAGTTCGAGCTCTTCGGCGCCGAGCCGCGCCAGATCGATCGCCGCCCCGTCGGCCGCAAGCGCGATGCCCGCCTTGGCCGCTTCGCGGAAGATGCTGGCCAGCCGTGCGTGTGCGTACTGCACGTAAAAGACCGGATTCTCGGGCGCCTGGCGCTTGGCCAGGTCGAGGTCGAAGTCGAGGTGGCTGTCGTGCTTGCGAAACAGAAAAAAGAAGCGCACGACGTCGCGGCCGACCTCCTCGATCAGCTCGTCGAGCGTGACGTAGGTGGCCTTGCGCGTCGACATCTTGACCTTCTCGCCGGCGCGCGTGAGCGTGACGAACTGGTAGATGATCGCGCGGATCGGCGCGGTGTCGTGGCCCAGCGCCTTGACCGCCGCGATCACGCCGACGTGCTCGGCGATATGGTCGGCGCCGAACACGTCGACAATCAGATCGAAGCCCCGCTCAAGCTTGTCGACGTGATAGGCGATATCCGGCGTGCGGTAGGTCGGCTCGCCGGTCGATCGGATCAGCACCTGGTCCTTGGGCAGGCCGAGCTTTTCGCCGACCAGCCATTCGGCGCCATCGCGCGTGGTCACCAGCGCGCGCTCGCGCAGCGCGGCCATTACAGCGTCCACGCGGCTTACCGCCTCGCCGTCGCGCGGGCGCATCAGGTCGAGTTCGTTGGTGAAGACGTCGAACTTGATCGCGAGCGTGGCGCAGGTCTGGTTGATGCCGGCGAAAATTTCGCTCACGGCGGCCTGGATGAAAATCGCCAGATCGGTCCGCTCGGCCAGCGCGGCGCCGTGCTGTTCGGCCAGCTTGCGCGCGATGTCGCGGATATATTCGCCCTGGTAGCCGTCCTCCGGCAGTTCGGCGCCGCGGCCAAGTTCGTTCAGATAGCGCACGCGCACCGACTCGCCGAGCAGCTTCATCTGGCGCCCGCCGTCGTTGAAATAGTATTCGCGCGTGACGGCAAAGCCGGTCGCCTCGAACAGGCGCGCGAGCGTGTCGCCGAGCACCGCGTTGCGGCCGTGGCCGACGGTCAGCGGTCCGGTCGGATTAGCGGAAAGAAATTCGACCTGCACGCGCCGCCCGTGGCCGATTTGCGGGCGCATAAAGGCCGCGCCGCGCGCCGCCGCGCCGCGCAATTCGCCATGCCAGTAGGCCGGTGCCATGCGAAAATTTATGAAGCCCGGACCGGCAACCGTCACCTCGACGATCTCCGGCGGCAATTGCATGTGGCGCGTGATGATTTCCGCGATTGCCCTGGGCGGTTGGCCCTCGGCGCGTGCGAGCACCAGCGCGAGGTTGCTCGCGGCGTCGCCGTGCGCGGGGTCTTTGGGCGCTTCGATCGCGACCGCGGCGGCCGGCGACTTCAGTTCGCCCGCCGCATGGGCCCGCGCGAGCGCGGCGGTGAGGGTCGGTACAATCAGTTCGTTCATTGGTGATTTAACGATCAATCGTGCCAGATGCCGGCGATGCAGGGTAGGGGGCGCGCCACGCCCGGTCAGCCCCGAGCGTACGCCGCGCGGCCCGCGCGCGAAGCGATCGGCCGCGGCCAGTTGCGTTTTTACGGATTCGGCGCGACGATCGTCAACGGGCACGGATAAGCGTGCGAACCGCGGCGCCCACGCGGCGCGCCGCCTAACGGCCGAGTCGCCCGGCGTCGGCGATCTCGGCGATCGTGGAGCAACACATGGAACTTGGACTGGCGGGCAAGGTCGCAATCGTTACTGGTGGCAGCAAGGGTATCGGCCGCGCTACCGCGCTCGGCCTGATTGCCGAGGGTGCGTCGGTCCTGATCTGCGCGCGCGGCCAGGCGGCGCTCGATGAAGTGGTCGCCGCGGCCGGCGCGGCCGTGCACGGACGGCTTGAGACCTGCGTCGCCGACCTGACCGACGGCGCGGCGATCCGGCAGGTCGTCACGCGCTGCGTCGATCTGTTCGATCGCGTCGATATCCTGGTCAACAACGCGGGCAGTGCGCGGGTCGGCGAGTTCCTCAAGCTCGACGATCAGGCATGGCTCGACGACTGGCAATTGAAGTTTTTCGGCTACGTGCGGATGGCCCGCGAGGTGCTGCCGCAAATGGAACGCAAGGGCGGCGGCGTGATCATCAATATTATCGGTGCGGCGGCGCTCAACCCGCGCCACAGCTACATGATCGGCGGCGCCGCCAACGCCGCGCTCAACCATTTCACCAAGGCGCTGGCCGACGAGGGCGGCAAGCTGGGCGTGCGCGTCGTGGGGATAAATCCGGGACCGATTCTGACCGAACGGCTGCTCAAGATGCGCACCGGGCTGATGCCGTCGGCGGCGGCGGCCGATGAAGCGTTTCGCAAGATGACGCCGCTCGGGCGCGTCGGCAAGGCGACCGAGGTCGCCGACCTGGTGCTCTTTCTGGCCTCCGCCCGCGCCGCCTTTATCCACGGCGCGAATATCACGATCGACGGCGGCTACACCCAGGGCCTTATGGGATGAAGAAATGACGGGCTGACGGGCTATTTCTTGAACCATTCGGCCGATCGCGCCAGCGTCGGGTAGCCCGAGCCGAGCTGGATCAGGACGCCGTGACTTGCGCGCGGCGAGATGAACGCCTCGTACGAGTCGGGCGCGAACTCGCGCTCGTCGACCATGCGCAGGCCGTCGGCCTTCATTTGGGTAATTTTTTCTTTCGAATTGGGTACGTCGAACGTCAGATGATGCAGCCCCTCGCCGCGCTTTTCCAGAAACGCGTGGAGAAACGACTTCTCGCCCAACGGTTCGAGCAGCTCAAAGGTCGTTCCATTCAGATCGAGCTCGATCAACCGGTACCCGGCTGCGCGATTTTCATGTTCGTAAAGGAAGCGCGCGCCGAGCACGCCCTCGAAGAACTTGCGCGCCTCGGCGAGGCTCTTCACGGCGATGCCGATGTGGTCGAGTTTCCCGATGGGTTCGTTGGCCATGCGCGACGCCTCAATGCCTGCGCGCAATTTAGGTGCGCGGCGGACCGATCGTCAAGCGCGCCTTGCACGGCGCGGCAAAAGCGCGCATCTAGCGCCTATGCCAGTGGTCCCGTGGAAAATGCCGCCGATTGCCAAAGTTTACGAGGCGCTCGGCGCGGTCGGTGACGGCCGGGTCGAGATGGTTGACGCCGGGCGCGCCATGGTCGCCTCGTCCGACGGCGCCAGGCGCTATGAAGTGACGATTTCGGCTGACGGCCGCGAGGTCTCGGCCAACGACAACGCGTCGTTCTGGCAGGGCTATCTCGGCTATCCGGCGATCGCCGTGATGATCGTGCGCGGGCTAATCGGACGGCCCGCGGAGGCGATCAGCGCGCTGACCGGCGTGCCGTGGAAGCAACTGAACACGCGCTATCGCAACAATTATGATCGCACCCTGGACGACGCGCTCGTTCGCGCCGCCGCGCGCGGCTTCGATCCGGCCGCGATTCGCGCGGCCGCCGCGGCGACCCTCGAGGAGCTGCGCGCGCTGGCTCCGCTTCGCGGGCCGCGCCATGCGCCGCCGCGCGCGAAATAGTCCGCCGGCTCAATACTGGCGATGCGCCCGCCACGATCCGCCTTCGAGAATCGCGCCGCCGTTGTAGCAGGTATAGCCGCCCGTCACGTTGCCGTTGGGCGTGCGTCCGGTGAACACGCACGAGCTGCCGTCGGGCATCTGCACGCGCATCGTGATCTGCGTGCCGCTGAGCGTGGCCCGGACGATCTTGCCGGTCTCATTCATATTGTAGCAATTCTGCGTCATATAGGCGCAGCGGTAAAAGCCGCCCAACCCCGTGTCGCTCTGGATCAGCGTGAGCGTCACGTTCTGCTGCGCGTTGCATCGGCTGGCCGACGAGGTGTTGCAACTCGCCAGCGTCGTCCCCTGCCAGACGCCGACCACGCCGTTGGCGCCGGGCGTGTTCGCCTGGGCGCCGGCCGGCGGTGCGACCGCGGTCGCGGGAGCCGCGGCGCCGGCGTCACGGCCGGGTCCGGTAGCGCATCCCGCCGCGCCGGCGATCATCGCCAGTAGCGTCAATCCGCTTAATCGAATGCGTAATGATAATCGTCCCATCAAGCACCGCCTCTTGGTTGCCACTTCAGTAGCTGCACCGGGTCTGAAAGGCGCTCTGCTCGATAATGCCCCCGCCCTGCAGGCACTCGTAGCTGCCGGCGAAGCGCTCGCCCTCGGGCACGCCCGGTAAAGAAACACATCGAGCCGTCTTCCAGCATCACGCGCATAGTTAGCCGATTATGGCTCAGACGGCCATGCCGGATGATGCCGGTCTCGTTCATGTGGCGGACCGTCATGTGGAACCCTCCGGCGAACCTTCGGGTGCGTCCGCGCGGCGCGGTCGGCGTAGCAATTAACCGTGCCGTGCGCGGATACGGGTGCGATCGCGAATTTAGGAACCGCGGGTCGTGGGGGTCAATAGGGAATTTCAGCGCGCGCCGGACGGGGGCTTCGCGGCCGTGTCGTCGGCGGCGCCCGGCGCCTGATCGCCGAGCGCGCCAGCCGCGATGGCGGGCCGTTCCATCAAGGCGATCAGGCTCAATGGCGGCGTTGGCAGATGCGCTTCGAGCCGGCGAAACAGCGGCGTCAGCCAATTGAGCATCTGCACCTGGAAGCGCCCAAAATGGGTCCGCTTGAGTAATTTACCGTTGAGCCACCAGGCGAAGCAGCCGCTGCGGTTGAAGGGTATCACCTTGACCACGAGCAGCCCGCATGCGCGGCCCAGTTCGGTCAGCGACGCTTCGGTATAACGGCGCTTATGGCCCAGCACCTCGTCGAGCGTGCCGAACATCCCGGGGCCGTTCGGTACCAATACGATCGCGCGCCCACCCGGCCGCAGCGCCGCCTTGATATTGAGCAGCGCCGCCCGGTCGTCATCGACGTGTTCGACCACGTTGAGACAGATGACGGTATCGAAACCCCGATCGACATCGGGAAAGGTCGCGACCTCGGTCACGTCACAGTACGAGACGTCGAGGTACGGATGGTCCTCGCGCAGCGCGCGCAAACTGTCGAGGTAAAGCGGATTTATATCGCTCGCGACGTAGTGCTCGCGCGGGATCATCTGGCGCGTGAGATTGCCGACGCCGCTGCCGATCTCGAGCACCCGCTGGCCGCAGAACGGCCGAATCACTTCCGCCATCCAGCGGTTGTAGCGCGGCGCTCGCGACAGGCGCGCCAGGATCTGGCTGCCGTATTGGTCAAGCCGGTAGAGGTTGTCGCTGGCGGCGAATCGGAAAATCGCCACCAGTGCGCCGAGCCCGTCGCGCCAGCCGATCTTTTTGCCCTCGGCATAGGTTCGGCCGCGGTAGCTAATGGGGATCTCGAAAATCCGCGCGCCGCGTTTCGCCAGCTTGATACTTAATTCGATCTCGATGCGGAAATCGTTGCTCTGAAGCGGAATCGATTTTAACAGGTCGGTGCGGATGGCCTTGTAGCAGGTCTCGACGTCGGTGAAGTTGACGTTGGAGGCGAGATTGCACAAAAACGTGATTAGTTTGTTGCC
Source organism: Binataceae bacterium (SeqCode) (assembly GCA_035534935.1). Classification (GTDB taxonomy): domain Bacteria; phylum Desulfobacterota; class Binatia; order Binatales; family Binataceae; genus JADMIL01. Next base: position 9,103 of record DATLRA010000086.1, on the reverse strand, counting down.
CAGTTGATGCCGGTACATCAGGACGCGCCGCACGGAGCCGCCCGCGAACCGCGAACCGAATACCGCGTCGGCCTCCTCGGTCGCGAAGATCTCGACGATACGCAGGATATCCCGCGGCTGATATTCCAGGTCGCTGTCGTGGATGATGCTGACCGTGCCGGTCGCCTCGCGCAGCGCGGTCTCGATCGCTTTGCCCTTGCCGGCATTGCGCGGATGACGCAGGAAGGTCCACGACATCTTCGCCTCGCCACCGTCGGCGTCGCGCCCGGCCTGCTCCCGGCGGAACGCCTCGAGCGCGGCCGGCGTACCGTCATGCGAGCCGTCGTCGACCACGATTACTTCGATGCGCGCGAGATGGGGACTGCTCTCGAGCACACGCAACCGCCGCAGCGAAGCCGCCACCAGGTGCTCTTCGTTGTAGACCGGCACGAGGACTGAAAGACTCAACGTGGGAGCGGCGGCATTCATCGGCGGATGGGCTTCAAGGCGGGCTCTTCCGAATGCGGGTCAGCACGCCCGTTCGGCGCGGCGACCGGATGGCACGGCATCCGCGATCCGCATTAGATGGGTTTTCCTGATGTAAGGCCAGATGGATTCGGGTGGCCGATCCGATTGCATAGAGAGATGGCGCCCCAACCGTCGCGCTGGTGCAGGACGCCCGAAGCGTCGCGAAAAGGCCGTGGCGGCTGCCTGGGCGGCGGACGTTGGCGCTAACCGTCCGCCGCGCGCGCCGCCGTTCAGGCGGCCTTGGCCATCTCGTGCGGCAGCACGAAATCGTAATCGAGCGTGTAGAACGGCTTGCTCAGTCCGCGCTTTTCAAGCTCGGCTGCGCTGTCATGCCGGGTCATGCCCATAATCAGCGATTGTTTGACCGCGCCCACCACATCCGAATCGATCCACGGATCGTCTTTCAAAAAGACCTGCGTGGTCAGCGGCGCAAACCCCGGATGGGTCACCCGGACGTGCAGATGAGCCGGTCGCCACGGATGGCCGCCGAGCGCATTGATCAGCATCCCGGTCGGTCCCGCCTTGGGAATCTCGTAGGCGGACGGCACCCAGGTCTGCATCTCGTAGTGCCCGTGATGGTCGGTGGCTACCTTGGCGCGCAAATTGAACGGCGCTTCGGCCGTGGCGATGTTAAAATGCGAATAGCGGCCCTCGGCGTCCGCCTGCCAGAAGTCGACCACCGCTCCGCCGAGCACCGCGCCGTCGGTCCCGCGCACGGTGCCCGAGAAGATCAGCACGTCGCCCGGTTCGTTGGCGCGATGCGGCAGCACGCAGGGCGACTTGAGCTCCGGCGCCCCGGCGACGTAATACGGCCCCTCGACGGTGGTCGCGGTGCCCGGACGACCACTATGATCGACGTCGTCCACCGTCACTTCGAGAAACACGTCAAGCAGCAACGGGATCTCGCCCTTGTCGCCGGCCTCGGTCAGGAAGGCGAGCGTGCGATGATATTCCTCATAGGTCACATGATGCTTGCGGATAAAATCCTTAAGCATCGTGGAAAGATCATCGAACAGTTCGTTGAGTCGCGGGGCCCGGGTCTCTTTGGTTTTGGCGGAACTCATGGAGCGCTCTCCTTTGCTTGTGCGTGATCGACGATCGGTCGCGCGTTGGCGCCGCGTCTTAAAACCACCCATCGTTGCCCTTGGTCTTTAGCATTAATGCGCCCTGATCCGTTAGAGGCTTGCGCCAATTCGTGAAGCCCGGCGGGTTCACGCACCGCGCCCTCGAGGCGGGCTTGCGTCGCACGTACCGATGCGGGCGAGTTGCGATTGAGTTCGATCGATCGGGCGGTGGTCCGCCGAGTCGAGACGATGTGACGAAGGTTGAAAGGCCGGTGCGGAGAGTTGATCGGGCCGCCGTTGGAGGTGCCGCGATGGTCTGGTCGCTCAGGCGAGCGCCAGACCATCGGGACCGTCACTGACGCGGGTTAAGCCGGAATTGGCACTGATCTCACGAATTTTGTGATCGGGCGCGGGCATAACCAATCACGCAACCTGCTTGAAGCCGTGCCCGTCGCGATCCTCGTTGGTCGCCTGCGCAACCGTCACCGCCGGTCCGACGGTCGGCTCGACCGCACTGCGCGGCAGAACCTCTTCAGTCGTGCGGATCGTGCGGCCCAGGATGCCGTCGAGCAGCTCCATCGCCTTGAGCGGACGCGGTGTACGGGGCATCTTGATGTCGGCGGCGTAGGTGTGGCTCCAGACGTACCAATCCGCCGCGGCCAGCGCGGTGACCAGAGCTATCGCAGTCAGAACGATCGAAGTAGTTGAGTAAATCATCGGATGAGCCTCCTTGCTCGTTGCTTGAACATAAGCATGATATGTGCCATCGCAAACTCCCTTAAATTGCTCAGGAATTTTATCAACGGTGCTCAGGATTGTTTGCACTATGCGAACGCGGCGCAAAACGGGAACCATAAATCGATTTCCCTTTCGCCCATGACTTATATTAGTAAACGTATTGATGTAGTTCCGCCCCAATAGTCGCATGCAATGATCACCGGCCATTCAAAATTCGCGGCTTTTCCTTCATCCTGAGCGCCTGTGACCGCCGCCGAACATCCGACCGAACTGGTTGAGGGCACGCTCGACCAGTTGCTCTATGTCAACGAGGCCAGCGGCTACGTCGTAGCGGTGGTCGAGCGCTCCGACGACCAGGGGGCGCGCGGCCGGATTACGGTGGTCGGCAACTTCGGCGCGGTCGAGATTGGCGCGGGGCTGCGCCTGAGCGGACGCTTCGAGAAGCATCCGCGGTATGGCGAGCAATTCCGGGTCGAGGATTTCGAGACGGTGCGGCCGGCCGGCGTCAACGCACTCGAACGCTACCTCGCTTCCGAGATCAAGGGCGTGGGACCGGCGATCGCGCGGCGCATCGTCGAGCGCTTTGGCGAGGAGCTGCCGGCGGTGCTCGATACGGCGCCCGAGCGCCTGCACGAGGTGCGCGGCCTGCCGCGGGCCGTCGCGCAGCGGATCGCGCTGGCCTGGCGCGACGCGTCGGGCCTGCGCGAGGTGACGGTCTTTCTGCGCGGCCACGGGATCGCGGCGGCCCACGCGCGCCGCATTCACAAGGTCTATGGCCGCGACTCGCTGGCGACAATTCGCGCCGATCCCTACATTCTCGCGCGCACCATTATCGGGATCGGCTTTCGCACCGCCGACGCGATCGCCGAGAAGCTCGGCGTCCCGCGCAACTCGATCCAGCGCGCGCGCGCCGCGATGCTCTTCGTGCTCGAGCGGATGGCCGACGAGGGGCACGTCTTCGCGCCCTTCGGCTATCTCGAGCATCAGTTCCAGAGCGCCCTCGAGCTTGAGCCGGGGCTCGCGCGCGAGGCGCTGGGCGATCTGATACAGAGCGGCGACCTGGTGGCCGACACCGTCGACGACCATCCGGCGGTCTACCTGGCGCGGCTGCACGAGGCCGAAGTGACGGTCGCCGAGCGGATCGCGATGCTGGTGGCCGGGCGCCCGATGGGCTCGGCGGTGATCGCGCGCGCGATGGAAGCGGCGCGCCAGGCCGGCGGTGTCGTGCTCTCGGCCGAGCAGCGGCGCGCGCTCGAATACGCGCTCAAGGCCAAGGTCGCGGTGATCACCGGTGGTCCCGGCACCGGCAAGACCACGCTGCTGCGCTCGCTGATCGCGGCGCTCGATTCGGCCGGGCTGAAGCCGACCCTGGCGGCGCCCACCGGACGTGCGGCGCGCCGCCTGGCGGAGGCTTGCGGCCGCGAGGCCCGCACTATTCATCGCCTGCTCGAATTCGCGCCCGAGACCGGCGAATTCCTGCGCACCGAAAAATTCCCGCTGCGCACCAACTTCCTGATCGTCGACGAAGCCTCAATGATGGACCTCGAGCTGGCGGCGAGCCTGCTGCGCGCGCTCACGCCGGGATCGTCGATCCTGCTGGTCGGCGATCGCGATCAGTTGCCGTCGGTCGGTCCGGGCAGCGTGCTCAAGGACGTGATCGCGTCCGGGCTGGTGCCGGTCGTGCAGCTCGAGCAGGTCTATCGCCAGGCGCGCGAGAGCCTGATCGTCGCCAACGCCCATCGTCTCAACCGCGGCGAGATGCCCGAGACGCCCAACGAGGCCGAGGGCGATTTCTTTTTCTTCGAGCGCGCGTCGCCCGACGACGTGCTCGGCACGATTAAAGAGCTGGTGCAGAACCGGCTCGTCGGCCGCTTCGGTATCGCCGACCCGCGCGAGATCCAGGTGCTCACGCCGATGAACCGCGGGCCGCTCGGCACGCAGGCGCTCAATCGCGAGCTGCAAGCGCTGCTCAATCCGCACGGCCGCGAGCTGCGCGCCGGCGATCGGCGTTTTCGCGAAGGCGACCGCGTAATCCAGTTGCGCAACAATTACGACAAACTGATTTTCAACGGCGCGATCGGCCGCGTGATCTCAATCGACGCGGCGCGCGGCCGGGTCGGCGCGCATTTCGACGAGGGCCCCGCCGAATACGATCTGGCCGACCTCGACGAACTGGGCCTCGCCTACGCGATCTCGATTCACAAGAGCCAGGGCAGCCAGTATCCGGCGGTGGTGATCCCGATCCATCAGAGTCACTTCCTGATGCTGCGCCGCAATCTCATCTACACCGCGATCACGCGGGCCGAGCGGGTCTGCGTACTGGTCGGCACGCGCAGCGCGCTGTCGCAGGCGGTGCGCAACGAGGACGAGCGCCGCCGCTTCAGCCGCCTGGCCGATCGCCTGCGCGCTGATTGACGCGGCGAACGCGATCATCAATAAAAAAATCGGCGGAGGTCAAATTACCATTGCTGGGCTGGTCGGCCGGCACCCAACCGTCGCCATGGTGCAAGCCAAGCATTTCTATCCTGCCGCCGCGCCATCTAAAGACACCGTCACAGTTGCTGCATATATAGAATTCTTCACCTTGATCCAGATCGGGCAGTGGGGGCAAGCTCTTCGTTTCCAATTCGCTCTGGATCCGCCGCAAGCCGAGTGGAGATAATTTTGTTACCAGATCCCCGCGGACACTGCACGTACATTCCGGCCGCCCTGGTACGGCAAAACCCGTACGCCCGCCATGATTTCTTCTTGAGTTAATTTTAAGCCGCGCTTCCAGTTTTAACTCTACGAGCCCAGTTCTCAAAACGTTAACTGAAAATCGCGCATTAACAAAGTGTGGCGATTTGGCGCGTGGCGAGCGATAAAACCTCCTCCCATTCGGCGGCGCGGCGGCTAGTCGGCGGAGCGGACGGCGGCGGAGGGGAAATCGGGCATCACCTGGGTGGCGAAGCGCTCGAGCGAGCGGCGCGACTGTTCGTGGGTCAGATTGCCGAAGGCGAACGACAGCACCAGATAGTCACATCCGCTGTGCTCGAAAAAGCTGCCGACCTGATCGCGCACCTCGCCCACCGTGCCGGCGATCGCGACGTCGTTGCGCCGCGCCAGATCCAGGTCGTCGGTGAAGCCGTAGGCGGGAATCGTGCGGAAATCGAGCCATAGCTTGACGATATTGTTGTAATAGGCGCGATAGGCCGGGCGCGCGACCGCGTCGAGGTCGGCGTCGTCGGCGGCGACATAGCAATGGCGGATCGCGCCGCGCCGCGGCTCGGCGATATGCGGATTCAGATCGTCGGGACCGCCCTTGTGCTTTTTCAGCTCCTCGGCGTACATCGCGGTGAACTTTTTCAGCGCCGCGTTGGGTCCGTTGCCGACCATGTGCATCCCGTGACGCGCGGCAAAGAGCACGCTGTCGGGCGTCGCGCTGCCGTACCAGAAGGGCGGATTGGGGCGCTGCGCGGGCGCGAGTTCCATCGGCACGGCGTCGTAGCGGTAGTGCTGGCCGTGATGGTTGAGTTGCGGATTACGCAGGCCGGTGACGATCGCGGCGAGCGCCTCCTCGAAAATCTCGCGCGCGTCCATGAAGGGCACATGATGATAGGCCAGCTCGAAGGGCGACACGCCGCGGCCGACGCCGATGTCGAGTCGCCCGCCGCTCAGATTGTCGAGCATGCAGATCTCCTCGACCAAACGCAGTGGATGGTAGAGCGGGAGCAGGTAGACCAGCGGACCGAGGCGGATGCGCCGGGTGCGCGCCGCGACGGCGGCGAGAAAAATCCCCGGTGACGGCGCCATCCCGAGCGGCGTGGCGTGATGCTCGGCCAGATGGTAGCCGAGGAAGCCGGCGCTGTCGGCGTCGGCGATGAGCGCCAGCCGCTGCTCGAAGATGCCGTCGAGCGGCTGATCGCGCCGCTCCAGGTGGTCGAAGATGCCGAATGCACGTTGGTTCATGGTCGCTTCCTGGGCGCACGCCGCGCCGCCGTTTCAGAGCGTGATCGCGAGGCCGGCGGCGCGTGTCAAAGGCTGCTTAAGATCGACTGCCGATCAAGCCGGTTCGGTCTTGCCGGTGACAAAGGCGAGGCCGGTCGCGCCGTTGGTGCTCCATACGCTGTGGGTGCATCCGTTGGGCCGATAGCTCAGGTTGCCGGTGACCAGTTCGCCCGACTCGTCGGCGTTGGAACCCTCGATCATGAAGACGACTTCGTCGCCGACGTGGCGATGCGGCGCGAGGCGCGCGCCCGGCTCGAAACGCGCGAGCACCACTCGCCGATGGATTTCCGGATCGTTCAGCAGCGGCTTCATGCGGATGCCCGGCAGCGCGTCGACCCAGGCGATTTCGTTGAGGCGGAAAATTTTCGACGGCGGGCCATCGCCGCGTTCGGTCGCCGGTCCGACTCCGCCGGTGATGAAGGCCAGCGCGGTCGCGCCATTGGTGCTGGTGACGCTATGGGTGCATCCGTTGGGCCGATAGCCGACGCAGCCCGCGGTCACGGTGCCGAAGTCGTCGGTGATTGCGCCTTCGATCACGTAGAGGATTTCGTCGCCGTCGTGGCGATGGAGGGCGAGGGTGCCGCCCGCCTCGAAGCGCGTCAATTGCACCCGCCGTTTGGTGGCCGAATCGGACCACAGCGGCTTGGCCTGTACGCCCGGATGCATGGACTGCCAGGGGATCAGATTCACATCGATAATGCGCGATGCGGTGGATTCGGCCATTAGGAGCCTCCGCTGCCGGTGGCAAAATCGCCCGCGGGGGGCGTCGCCGGCAAGCCTATCGCTCGATAGTCCGGATGGGCCGCGCCTGTCAATCCGCGGCGCCCCGCAACGACGGTCGGCACGGCGGATCACAACAACTGTTCGATGATCGCGAGGCTGAGCGGTTCCTTGTAGCGGACCGTGCCGAGGATGCGCACGTTTGTCGTCGCGGCGAGGCGCGCGGCGTCGTGCGCGACGGTCGCCGAGGCGTCGGGGTCGAGCGCGTTGAGGATCGCGCCGCGAATGGTCAATCCCCGTTCGCGGGCATAGGCGAGCGATCGGCCGGCCGCCGCGACGAAGCCCGGACGGCTGGCGACGACCAGGATCACTTCGAGCCGCTGCGCGATCGCGAGATCGGCGAAGTCGTGCTCCGCGTCGATCCGCGCGGCGAGTCCGCAAGCGTCATCGACGCCGCAGGCCTCCTCGACGATCACGGCGTCGCTCGACCGTTCGATGGTGCCGAGCGCACGGCTGATCGCGGCGAAGTCGGGCGGCGGCGCGCCGTCGGCGACGGCCGCTTGAAGCGGCCCGAGCGCCGCGCGATAGCGGTAGAGCGAGACGATCTCGAGCGGCAAGTCAGCGCCCGCCGCCGCCAGCAATGAGTTCGCGTCATCTGAATCGTGCGCCCCTGGGAGCCGGGCGTCGTCCGGCGTGCATCCGACGGCGATCGGCTTCATCACGCCGACGCGCATCGCGCGCACGCGCAGCGCAAAGGCGATCGCGCAGCCTGCCATGGTCTTGCCGCAATGCGGTCCGGTGCCGCTGACGAGGAACTTGGGCTTCATTGGAAACCCAACTATCATGCAGGCGTTCAGTGCTGCTAATAGGACTTTCTGGGGATTACGAGCGGTACTCTGGTCCAGCTATTGAGCGCCTCTTTGCCGCACTCGAGGGCGCGATGCTTATGGCGCGCGGGACAGACGTCGATACGTCGGGAGTATCGCGCAGGCTATGATCTCGCAGCTCCAGGGCGTCAGCGACTCCAGATATTCCACGGAGGAGTTATCAATGGCAGGGAAGATTCATCTCAACGCCTTCACTCAATGCTCGATTTGCCCGCAATCCAAGGGCCAGTGGAAGCATCCGCTGGATCGCTCGTCGGCCGGTTACCGCGACCTCGACTACTGGGCCGAGATGGCCCGCACGATCGAGCGCGGACGCTTCGACGCACTGTTCTTCGCCGATATCCATGGAACCTACGATGCCTATCGTGGCACACGCGAGGCGGCGGTGCGTCACGCCGTGCAGTTTCCGTGCAACGACCCCACCGTGATAATTCCGGCGCTCTCAATGGTGACGCGCCATCTCGGTTTCGCCACGACTTATAGCACCACTTACCATCCGCCCTATCAGACGGCGAAGCTGTTCTCGACGCTCGACCATCTGACCAGGGGGCGGGTGGGATGGAACGTGGTGACCTCGTACTTGCCAGACGCGGAAAAGAACGGACTGGGCGAAGTTCTGCCGCATGACGAGCGCTACGACCGCGCCGACGAATACATGGAAGTCGCCTACAAGCTATGGGAGCAGAGTTGGGAGGAAGACGCGATCATCCGTGACGTCGCGCGCGACATACATACCGACCCCGCCAAGGTCCACGAGATTCGCCACACGGGAAAATATTTTGACGTGCTCGGACCGCATCTGTGCGAGCCCTCGCCGCAGCGCACGCCGGTAATTTACCAGGCCGGACTGTCGGGACGCGGGATGCAATTCGCGGCGACGCACGGCGAGGCGCTCTTCGTCGTCTTTCCCAACACTACGGTATGTCGCGCGTACTGCGACCGCATTCGCCAACTCGCCGCGGAAAAGGGCCGGGATCCGAAGCACCTGAAGATTCTAGTTGGAATTGCGCCGGTGGTCGGTGTGACCGACGCCGAGGCGCGGCTCAAGCACGAAGAAATGATGAAATATGCCAGCCCCGAAGGCGCGTTTGCGCTGTTCGGCGGCTGGACCGGGATCGATCTCTCCAAGTACGGCCCCGGGGACAGTATAGGCGCCGTGAAATCCGAGGGGATGCAGTTCCTGGCGCAGTATTTCTCATC
>DATLRA010000085.1:0-2403 GCA_035534935.1 Binataceae bacterium (SeqCode) | reverse complement strand
GAATCGAGATGGCGAAAAGTCTCTACCACGGCGGGATCGGTAAAGTCGTCGGCGGGCACGTAGACCGCCTGGATGGCGGTCACGGCGGCGCCCGCCACCGACGTGATGCGGTCCTGCAGAGCCGAAATTTCGGTCGCCAGCGTCGGCTGATAGCCGACGCGCGAGGGCAGGCGCCCGAGCATCCCTGAAACTTCCGCCCCTGCCTGTACGAAACGAAACACGTTGTCCATCAGGAGCAGGACATTCTGTCCCATCGCGTCGCGGAAGTACTCCGCGATAGTCAGCGCGGTCATCCCGGCGCGCCAGCGTGGCCCGGGCGGCTCATTCATCTGCGCAAAAACCAGCGCGGTGCGCGAAAGTACGCCCGAATCGCGCAGCTCGCCCAGCAGTTCATGCCCCTCGCGCGAGCGCTCGCCGATTCCGGCGAAAACCGAGATGCCGGAGTATTTCTCGACGGTCGTCCGGATCAATTCCGTAATCAGCACGGTCTTGCCCACGCCGGCGCCGCCGAACATTCCGGCCTTGCCGCCCTTGGCCAGCGGCGCGAGCAGATCGATAACCTTGATTCCGGTTTGGAAGACTTCGCGCGTCGAGTCCTGCCGGCTAAAGGAGGGCGCGGCGCGATGGATCGGCCATCGCGGAACGCCGGAGGCGAAGGCGCCGAGCGCGTCGATCGGCTCGCCGACCGCGTTTATCAGACGGCCGAGGACCTGCTCGCCCACCGGAACGCTAATCGGGCCTCCGGTCTTGCGCACCGCGCATCCGCGGCCGAGACCGGCCGTGTTCTGCATCGCAACCGCCCGTACCGTGCGCGCATCGAGATGCTCCTCGACTTCGAGCAGTAGTGGATAGGCGCCGTCCCATTGGACGGCCAAAGCCTCGGTGAGGGCCGGCAACGCACCATCGGAAAACTCGACGTCCACGACCGATCCGCGCACGCGAACCACGAGCCCCGACCCGGTGGCCGGCGCGTCCGCCTTTAGCCCCTTCTTATCGGCGGCGGCCGCGACATCAGGCGAGTTCTTTGCTGTGTGGAGATCCACTACCTTATATGCGCCTCCAGTCCCGGAGGCGACGCAAGTCGCGCGGCCAGGCATTTGGCACACACGACTATCCGGAGCCGCAGGTGACGACAGACCTTGCGGCTATCATCGTAAGACCGCGTCCTGGGATTGTCGAGATCGGCCGCGATTGAACCCGGCAATGCATTGGCGCATGTCCGTTCGTCAACAGGTTTGGGGCGCAGCCGCCACTTGTGTTATGCGGAGCGAGGATGCCGGCGCCGCATCGGAGAATGACGATGGCCAAAGCGGACGAAATCCTGAATCTGGATGTGGTCGGACTGGCCGCGAAAATGCGCGCGCGCGAACTCTCGCCGGTCGAAGTCACGGACGCCTACCTGGATCGGATCGCGGCGACCGAAAAGAGGCTCTGCGCCTATATCACCGTGACCGCGGAACTGGCGCGCGCGACAGCGTTTGCGGCCGAGCGCGAAATCGCGACCGGCAACTGGCGCGGCACTTTTCACGGCGTGCCGGTCGCGCTCAAGGACCTCTGCTGCACCAAGGGAATTCCGACCACCAGCGGCTCCAAGGTGCTCGCCGATCATGTTCCCGATTGCGACGCCACCGTGTGGACCCGGCTTGCCGCGGCGGGCGCGATCCTGCTCGGCAAGCTCAACATGCACGAGTTCGCCTGCGGCGGCACCGCCAAGACGGCGTGGGGCACCACGCTCAATCCGTACGATCCCGAGCGTATCCCGGGCGGCTCCAGCTCAGGCTCGGGCGCCGCGATCGTCGCCCGCAGCGCCGCGGCGACGCTCGGCAGCGACACCGGCGGCTCGATTCGTATCCCGGCGGCGTTTTGCGGATGCGTGGGGCTGAAGCAGACCTGGAGCCGGGTCAGCCGCTACGGCATCCTGCCGCTCGCCGACTCGCTCGACCACGTCGGCCCGATCACCCGCAGCGTGCGCGACGCCGCCGCGATGCTCCAGGTTATCGCCGGCCATGACCCCAACGATCCGACCTCGAGCAGCGAGCCGGTGCCCGACTACTCGGCCGCACTGGGACGCGATCTGAAGGGCGTGCGTGTCGGAATCATCCGCGAGCTCAGCCGGGACATCAGTGCCGAAGTCGCGCAATCGTTCGACGGCGCGATGCGCACGCTCCGCGGCCTTGGCGCCATAATCGACGAGGTTTCGATCCCGTCGATCGACGCCGCGCCTGCGGTCGCGCTCAACATCATGTACGCCGAGGCGCTCGAGTATCACGAGCGATGGTTCATCGAGCGTCCCGAGGATTACGGCCGCGGCGTGCGCCGGCTGCTCGAAGCCGCGATCGCGCTGCCGGCGACCACATACATCCGCTCCCAGCGCGCCCGCGCGCAGATGATGGCCGAGGCGAT
>DATLRA010000084.1:0-3593 GCA_035534935.1 Binataceae bacterium (SeqCode) | reverse complement strand
CAGGTCGGCGGCAGCCGCAGGGAAAGTTTCACCGCGGTCATCGGTCGCATCACGTTGCCCGCGCTCGCCAGCGGCGGCAGCCCGTCGGCGCCGATGATCGAGAGCGCGGGCCGCCAGGTGCGATTCAGAATCAGCTCGGCCGGATCCGTGCTGAGGGGGCGCGTGCCCGGCGTCAACGGAAACTTGGTGTGGAGACTCTCGCCCAGCGCGGCGCCGGCCGCCACGGCCTGTTGCCGGCGCGCCTGGGGAATCTGAACGTGAAACTCCTCCGGCAGCACCCGGCCCGTCGTCTCGTCCTCCAGGCGGCTCAGCAACTCGCGCACGATACGGAAGCTGTCGGGAACGACGCCGCCGGCGTCACCCGAATGAACGCCCTCCGTAAGCACTTCGACCTTGAGCGTTCCGCCCGCCAGCCCGCGCAGCGACGTCGTACACCATAACTGTTCGTAGTTGGCGCAGCCGGAGTCCAGAGCGATCACCAGGCTCGGCTGCCCGATGCGCTCGCCGAGATGATCGATGTAGAAGGGGAGATCGAAGCTGCCGCTTTCTTCGCAGGCCTCGATCAGGATCACGCAGCGCGCATGCGGAATCGATTGGGCCTGGAGCGCGCCGATCGCCGCCAGGCACGCGAACATCGCGTACCCGTCATCCGCCGCGCCGCGTCCGTACAGGCGTTCGTCCTTCAACACCGGCAGCCATGGTCCCAGGCCCGGATTCCATCCGGTCATCTCGGGCTGCTTGTCCATGTGGCCGTAAAGCAGCACGCCCTCGCGCGAGGCCCCCGGAATTTCGATGAACAAAAGCGGCGTGCGGCCCTCCAGCCGTATCACCTCCAGCACCAGACCCTCGATCGGCTGGCGCTCGGCCCATCCGGTGAAGCGCGCGACCACCTGCTCCATGTATCCGTGGGCGCGCCATTCGGGATCGAAAGCCGGCGACTTGTTGGGGATGCGCACGTATTCGGTCAGCTCGGGCAGGATCGATCGATCCCACAACCGCTCGACGTGGGTCTGGATGGCCGTGTTATCCATGGACAACAAGCCTACGCATAAGGCAAGACTGTGGCGAGATGCGAGCTTTTCAGCCCGTGCCACAAAAGCGGACAAAAAGCCATCGATATCGCCTCGTCGCAGTTAGAGCGTACCCGGCCAGCATGCAGATGATAGGCATTGCCGGATGGCCTCCGCGCTAGCGCGTCGGGGCCGGCGCGCTTTCGATTCGCTCGATCGTGACGTTGCCGTCCTCACTCACGGTCGAACCGCGCGAGCTCGATCTCAGCGCCGCGAATTTTGCCACGAATTCCGCGTTGCCGAGCGTGAAATGCAGTGGGCGATCGACCGTCGAGTAATGAAACGTCTGACCCTGGTAAACGTTGGTCAGCGCTCCGGCCAGCACGCCGCTGGTTCCTGCCATCGCCGCCTGTTGCCCCTGGCATTGGAGCCGCCCGACTACATCGTTGGTATCGCAGTTGAACGTGGGCGCGGCGAGTGTCACCTGCCGGATCGCGAGGTCGTCGCCCGCGCAGTGGACCGCGGCGTTGTAGCTGACATTGCCGAGTTCGATCTGGCCCGCCACGGTCAGCGTGTTGTCGCCGCCCGAGGCGCTGACGTTTTTCGCCACCAGCCTCTGGGTCATGCCCTGGAGCTCAAGCGGAATCTCGAATGAGGACGCGTATAGCCTGAGCAGAGCGTTGATGAATCCGTATTGTGCCTCGGCCACGGCGTTGGCGCGTGCGGGCGCGTCGGCCATCTCGGCGTCGAGCACAGGGTCGCCCTTCAGATACGACGCGGGATTGCCGACGCGGCCAGCGGGGAAGACGGCCACGACGATCGACGATTCCAAGAACCCGATCGCGACGTCGAACCGGTTCTCCTGGCCGGGCGGCGGCAGGAGCCGCAGATTCGAGGTCGGAAAGCTCTGGAATTGTCCGCCCTCCCCGAGCGAAGGCGCCCGGCTCGCGTGCTTGCCCGCGCCGGCCGCGTCGGCGACCGCGAAGCGCAGCACCCACGGCGTCCAGGTGACATGCGTCTTGATGACCTCGACCCAGTCCGGGGCGTCCGCGGAATGCGCGAGCCGTTGGGCGACTTGGGGCAGCGGAGCCTGGCAATCGGCCGTCGAGAGCAAATTCGCCGCCGCCGCGCCGGCGGGCGATCCGGGCGCTGCGCCGTCAGGATAACCGGCAAGGAGTGCCCAGGCGCCTTGGCCTCCATCGCCGCCGCAATAGACGAGGCCGGCGATCTTCAGCTTCGTAACACGCGGGCCGATCCGGCCGGCCGCAAGCTCGACCGTCATCGGGACCAGTTGCCGCACAACGCCGGGAATCAGCTCGTGCATCAGCACCACGCGCGCGAGCGGCCTTTCATCCGCGCGCGCCCGCGCCGCGCCGAGCCCGCATACGAGCACGGCCGCACAAGCGCTCGTCAGGAGCCGTCGCGCGCGATTTATCTGCAACCCGGCATCTCCATATTGCTGCCTGTCACAAGCGGTCGGCGAGAGACAGCCACACTGACGGCATCGCGGATACACCAGCGCGGTCCGCCATCGGATATGCTTGGTGACGGAGCGTCAACATAGCCGCGGGCGGTATTTGACCGGATGAGAAAGGGCGGTCAGTCTGGATGGGGTCTCTCAGACGATGACGACCACGCATAAGCGCGGAGTCCTGGTGGCGGTCGCGAATCCCGAAGGGGTCGCGCCGCTCATGGCGATAGCGCTCGCGGCCAGCGATCCCAACGACGAACCGCCTCCACGCGTGCTTGCGCTGGTAGGGCAGCCGAGTGCCGCGGCAGGGACCGAAGCGCCGGGCGTACAAGCGCAAGCTCCGCCGCCGCCCGCCTTGACGGCGGCGATCGAGTACGCCCGGGCGCACGGCGTGACGATCGACGCGCAGACGATGCGCTCGAACGCGCCGGCCCTCGACATCATCGCGGCCGCTCGCTCGGCCGAGGTCGCGTGGATTCTCCTGGGCTACCATCGCGCGGCATCCGGCGGCGACACGCTGGGCGGGGTCGTGCGCGAAGTGTTCGTCAAGGCCAAAAAGCTGCCCCTCAGCGTCGGCGCCTTCATCCAGGGGACCGATGGTCCGTTTGAGCGCGTGTTCGCGGCGATCGATGCGGGGCCGGACGGCCGCGCGGCGCTCGAGCTCGGGGCCCGCATCGCGCGGAGCAATCGATCCAGGCTGCGCGCGCTGCTGATATCCAACGACGCGCTGGCGATCAGCGCCACTCAGCCCGACGCCGCCCTGGTCGATATGATGCGCGACGCGCGGGCGCGCATGGGGCGGCTCTTTCACTCCGACGTGCTCACGCAGCGGAGCCGCCAGCAACTATTCCGCCAAAGTCCCGGGCGCCTGCTGATCGTGGGAAAGAGCTTCGCCGACGAGATCGGATTGCCGCTGGACGAAATTCCGGACGGCGGCCGCTGCGTGATCGTCGTCCAGGGCGCTCATTGAGTTTTTGCGCATAATGTCCTAGAGATCGAGAATCGATCGGCGCCGGCTTCGCGCAGTGGCGGCTGTTCAACCGAACACGCGGAGCCTGTCGATACGCGAAGCCCTCAGGGAGGTCTCCGAAAATGTTGGACCTGCTGATTCG
>DATLRA010000083.1:0-13901 GCA_035534935.1 Binataceae bacterium (SeqCode) | reverse complement strand
CTGGCAGCGCACCGCCCGTCCGGACGATCCCCACCGCTACCTGATGATCTCGACCGATTGCCATTGCAACGAACCGTCCGGCCTGTGGGCGGAGCGGATGGATGAGAAGTACCGCAAGCGCCTGCCGCATATCGAAACCGACGAGAATGGCGTGAAGTGGATGATCTCCGAGGGCTGGCAGAAGTCGCGGGCGCCCGACTTTGCGTTCAAGTTCGAGGGCGAGGATCTGGAGCGCAACAAGGCCGGCTACGATCCGAAGCAGCGCATGGCCGATCACGCGCGCGACGGTGTCGATGCCGAGGTCATCTTCCCCAACAAGGGTCTGCTGATGTGGGCGACGCAGGATGCCGAGTTCGGCGCGGCGCAGTGCAAGGTCTATAACGACTGGGCGTGGGAGATGTTCGGCCCCTACAACAGCTTCATGTCGCCGATGGCCGCGGTCATGACCTCCGACGTCAATCTCGCCATCGCCGAGATCCGGCGCGTCGCCAAAATGGGCTTTCGCGGACTGACGCTGCCGTGCAAGCCAATCTTCGGCAACTACGACTCGCGCCATCCCAATTATAACCTCGCGATGTACGAGCCGATGTGGCAAGCGATCGACGAGGTCGGCCTGCCGATCACATTCCATATCTCGACCGGACGCGACCCGCGCGCGGCGCGCAAGGACGGCGGCGCGGTCATCAACTACGTGTCGCATTCGCTCTCGCCGACTATCGAGCCGATCGCCAACCTGTGCGCCTCAGGCGTCATCGAGCGCCATCCGAAGATTCGTTTCGCCGCTATCGAATGCGGTATCGGCTGGGTGCCGTGGGCGCTCGACGCGATGGACGAGGCGTATCGCAAGCATCACATGTGGAGCTTCCCCAAGCTGCCCAAGCTGCCCAGCGAGTACTTCCGCAGCAACGGCGCGACGACCTTTCAGGAAGATCGCGTCGGCCTCGATCTCGCGGTTAAATACGACCTGGTCGACAACTTCATGTGGGCCAACGACTATCCGCATCACGAGGGCTCATGGCCGCATTCGGCGGAATCGATCGAACGCCAGATGGGCCATCTGAGCGAAGAGCAGCGCGCGAAAATCCTGGGCCTCAACGCGGCGCGCATCTTCAAATTCGACGTTGACGGGCTGCTCCAGCGCCGCAATACCGCGATCAACTGATCGCGTGCATAAGCTGCATAAGTGAAAAAGAGCCGGTCCCGAATGGGGGGCCGGCTCTTTCGCTTTATATGCACGCCGCATCGACGCGACGCGCGCATGGCTAGTCGAACATGATCACCGAACGCGCGACCTCGCCGCTCTTCATCGCATGGAAGGCTTCGTTGACCTGCTCGAGCTTGATCCGGCGGCTGATCATGTCGTCGAGGTTGAGCCGCTTCTGGAGATAGTAATCGATGTACCGCGGCATATCGATGCGGAAGCGGTTGCCGCCCATCATCGAGCCCTGGATTTTGCGCTCGGTCAGAAACGCCGGGCCGTCCAGCTCGACCTTCTGCCCCATCGGGATCATGCCGATAATCGTCGCCGTGCCGCCGGGCTTGATACATTCGAAGCACTGCTCGGCGAGCTTCTTGAGCCCGACCGCCTCGAACGAATAATCGACCCCGCCGTCGGTCATCTTGACGATCTCCTCGACCGCGTTGGCGCTCGACGCGTCGATCGTGTCGGTTGCGCCGAAGCGTTTGGCCATCGCGAGCTTGCCCTCGAACTGATCGACCGCGATAATCCGCCGCGCCCCGGCCAGCCGCGCGCCCTGAATTGCCGAGATGCCGACGCCGCCGCAGCCGAACACCGCGACCGTCGAGCCGGGCTCGATGCGCGCCGTGTTGAGCACCGCGCCGACCCCGGTGGTCACGCCGCATCCGATTAGGGCGGCGCGGTCAAGCGCGATCTCGTCGGTGATCTTCACCAGCGCGTTCTCATGCAGCAGCATCTTCTCGGCGTAGGTCGAGAGGTCCGAGAACTGGCGCACCATCTTGCCGCCCTGCGACAGGCGCGGCGTGTCGCCCTTGGGCCGCTGCGTCGCCTTGCGGTTCGAGCAGCGGTTGGGATGGCCCGACATGCAGTCGTCGCAGTAGCCGCAAAAGACCGACGGACACGAGATCACGTGATCGCCCGCCTTCAGATAGGTGACGGCCTTGCCAACCTTCTCGACCACGCCCGCCGCCTCGTGGCCCAGGATCGCGGGCGCGGGATACGGATAGAGTCCTTCGACGAAATGCAGGTCGCTGTGGCATACGCCGCTGGCCGCCGTATGCACCAGCACCTCATGATCGCGCGGCTCGTCGATATCGACCTGTTCAATGGTCAGCGGTTGATTGGGGCCATGGAAAATGGCGGCTTTCATTTTGCGATCGCTCCTTGGACATAATTGGTAATGCGTTTCCCGGCCGGCCGTGGCGCGGTCAGTCGAACCTCAGGCTCAGTCGAACATCAGGACGGTCCGCGCGACTTCGCCCCGCTTCATCGCCGCAAAGGCGTCATTGACGTCTTCGAGTTTGCCGCGGCGGCTGATCATGTCGTCGAGGTTGAGGCGGCCCTGCAGGTAGTAATCGACATAGCGCGGCATGTCGATGCGGAAGCGGTTCGAGCCCATGTTCGAGCCCTGCATCTTGCGCTCGGTCAGTAGCTTGGGACCGTCGATCGAAACCTTCTGCCCGACCGGGATCATGCCGATAATCGTCGCCGTGCCGCCCTGCTTGATACATTCGAAGCACTGCTCGGCGAGCTTTTTCATCCCGACCGCTTCGAAGGAATAGTCCACGCCGCCGCCGGTCAGGTCTTTAATCGCCTCGACCGCGTCGCCCTTGGACGCGTCGACCGTATGCGTCGCACCCAAGTTTTTCGCCATCGCGAGCTTGTTGGCGAACTGATCGACCGCGATTATCTGCCGCGCCCCGGCGATCCGCGCGCCCTGGATCGCCGACAGCCCCACGCCGCCGCAGCCGAACACCGCCACCGTCGATCCCGGCTCGATCCGCGCGGTGTTGAGCACCGCGCCCACGCCCGTCGTCACGCCGCATCCGATCAGCGCGGCACGGTCGAGCGGGATGTCGTTGGTGATTTTCACCAGCGCGTTCTCATGCACCAGCAGCTTCTCGGCGTAGGTCGAGAGGTCGGCGAACTGGCGGATGCGCGCGCCGTTTTGCGACAGCCGCGGCGCCTCGCTCTTGCCGCGCTGGGTCGCCTGCTTGTTGGTGCAGCGATTCGGATGGCCCGACATGCAGTCCGTGCAGTAGCCGCAGAAGACCGACAGGCACGCGATCACGTGGTCGCCCGGCTTGACGTAGCTCACGCCGCGGCCGACCTCTTCGACGATCCCGGCCGCCTCGTGGCCGAGCACGGCCGGCGGCGGAAACGGATAGAGGCCGTCGACGAAATGCAGGTCGCTGTGGCACACGCCGCTGGCCACCGTGCGCACCACGACCTCGCGCTCGTGCGGATGGTCAATCTCGACGTCTTCGATTTTAAGCGGCTGGTTTGGCCCATGAAAAACGGCGGCTTTCATCGCAATACTCCTCGCAACAGACTTCGTGGAATCAGGCTTCGCGCTTCGTGGAATCAGGCTTCGCGCTTCGTCGAATCAGGCTTCGCGCAAGGCGCTCACGGCGTGCGCGGCGTCGGTCCCACGCTTACGCGTAGACCACGCGCCCGCCGTCGCTGTCAAGGAATGCGGCCCGCCGGACGCCCATACTGCGCCAGCGCCTGCACATGCGCCGCTTAAGTCAAGCGTGTGAGCGGGCCGCGGCGGCGCGGGTTCGCCTTGACTGAAACGGGGCGCGTCCTTAAGTTAACACTGTAGTGCGTAGGCGAGAGGAGTTATTCTGATGGCCAGCGAAAAAGTCACTCACGTCACCGACGCCAGCTTCCAGCAGGAAGTGCTCGACTCGGCGACGCCCGTATTGATCGATTTCTGGGCGCCTTGGTGTGCCCCGTGCCGCGCGATTGCCCCGCTTGTCGAGGAAGTCGCCGGTGAATATGAGGGCCGTCTCAAGGTCGTGAAAATTAATGTCGACGACAATCCGCAGACGCCCGCCCGCTTTGGCGTCCGCGGCATCCCCAATCTCGTGATCGTCAAGAGCGGCCAGGTCAAGCAGCAGATCGTCGGCGCCGTGCCGAAGAAAGATCTGGTCAGCGCCGTCGAGGGCGCGTTGGTCTAAGCCGCGCCGTTCACGCAGCGGACACTCGGCGGGCTCACGGAGGCCCCGATACCTTCGCCGGTGACGGCGTGGCGTCGGGGCCTCCGCTTTTGGCCTGCCAGTACTGCACCATTTCCGTGCGCTTCTCTTCATACGAAATTTTGATCTGCGGCGGCACGTAGGCGAGCAGCGCCTGATTGTATTGCAGCACGCGCGGCGCGAGCTTCGAGTCGCGCAGCAAGGGCGGCGTCGCCGGCATCACGGCGGTGATCGCGACCACCATGAGGCCGGCCAGGATAAGCCCGATCACCGCGCCAAAGGCGGCGCCCGCCAGCCGGTCGGCCGCGGTCAAATGGATGATGCGAACGAGATTGATCACCCGCCCGCCAATGAACTCGATCGCGATGAAGACGATCGCGAAGACCGCCACGTAGCCGATCACCGCACTCATCGTCGGGCTGGTCTTGAGATAGCTCTCGGCGAGCGCGGCGGCGCGGCCGTAGTAGAGCGACGCGGCGAAGATCCCGAGGACCAGCGACAAGATCGAGGTCGCCATCCGCAACGCCCCGCGGGTCAGACCGTGCAGTGCGCCCAGGGCAACGATCGCGATGATTGCGTAGTCGAGTCCGTTCAATCCGGCAAACATAACGGACCTATCCTAGCTGGTTGTGCCGAGGCTCGATAATGCCGCCGCAAGCGCCTAAACTTGTGCGCATGGCGTGGGTCTATATCGAAGATCTGGGGGCGCATCGCGGCGCGGAAGTGACGCTACGCGGATGGCTTTACAACCGGCGCTCGAGCGGCAAGGTCCATTTCCTGCTGATTCGCGACGGCACCGGCATCTGCCAGTGCGTCGCCTCGATCAATGACCTCGGGGCGGAGGCGTTTGCCGCCGCCGACCATCTGGGCCAGGAGACTTCGCTCGAGGTGACCGGAGTGGTGCGCGAGGACCAGCGCGCGCCGGGCGGCCGCGAATTGACGATCACGCGGCTGGTGGTCGGCGCACCTTCGGTTGATTATCCGATCACGCCCAAGGAGCATGGCGTCGCCTTTTTGCACGACCTGCGCCATCTGTGGGTGCGCTCGTCGCGCCAGCACGCCATCCTGCGCATCCGCAGCGAGGTCGAGGCCGCCTGCCGCGATTTTTTCCATGCGCGCGGCTTCGTCCTGTTCGATTCGCCGATCCTGACGCCGACCTCATGCGAAGGGACCACCAACCTGTTTGAAATCGACTACTTTGGCGAGCGCAAGGCCTATCTCACGCAAAGCGGCCAGCTCTACGCCGAGGCCGGAGCGCTGGCCTTCGGCAAGGTCTATTGCTTCGGCCCGACCTTCCGCGCCGAGAAATCCAAGACCCGCCGCCATCTGACCGAATTCTGGATGGTCGAGCCGGAGGTCGCCTACTTCACCCTCGTCGAGGACATGCAGCTCGCCGAGGAGTTCGTCGCCTTTATCGTCCGGCGCGTGCTCGAGCGCCGGCCCGAGGATCTGCGCGTGCTCGAGCGCGATATCGCCAAGCTCGAGCTGGCGGCGCATACGCCCTACCCGCGCATCACCTATGACGAGGCGATCGAGCGGCTCAAGGCCAAGGGCTTCGCCGTCAACTGGGGCGACGACCTGGGCGGCGACGAGGAGACGGCGCTCTCGGCCGACTTCACGACCCCCGTGATGGTCCATCGCTACCCCGCCGCGAGCAAGCCCTTCTACATGAAGCACGATCCCGAGCGGCCCGACCTGGCGCTGTGCGTCGATATGCTTGCGCCCGAGGGCTACGGCGAGATCATCGGCGGCGGCCAGCGCGAGGACGATTACGAGACGCTCAAGCAGCGGCTGGCCGAGAGCGGCCTGCCGCACGAGCCGTTCCAATGGTATCTCGACCTGCGGCGCTACGGATCGGTGCCACACGCCGGTTTCGGGATGGGTATCGAGCGGGCGGTTTCATGGATTTGCGGCATTCATCACGTGCGCGAGGCGATCCCGTTTCCGCGAATGATGGAGCGGCTGGAGCCATAAACGGCGCTGTCATCGCATTATAGACCTGCTTAAGTAACTTCCCTGAAAAATTTTTTTTGGCCTCCGGGGTCGCCTCGTATCCACAGGTCTGTGGATGAAATTCATACTGTTAATATATTACCGACGGCGGCCGCGAGGCATTGCAGGCGAGCATGGCGGCCCGGCCAACCCCGGCGGCGCTCGTCCTTGATACGCAAAACCCCACGCCAGCTTGATTTACTCGCTAAGTCCCGGCAGAGGCTGAACAGCGCCGGCCAACTCAGCGTAATTTGGTATCCATAAGCCCGCCTCATATTCTTCGAATACGGCTCCTGAAAGCTCTCCTCGAAGCGGCACGGGTGCGCGTCGATGTCAAGCACCTGCCGATGGCGTGCGGTCATCAGGGGTCGTTGCCGACGTTCGGCGCGCGCGCTAGTTAGGATGATCGTTGTCACGGGTTGGTATGCGGAGAAGGGTTTAGGCAACGTCGCGCAGAGGTTGAGGGCCGGTACGAACCGACCGGATCGCTTGGCCCGCGCGCCATACCATCACGCTGCTGCTTGGGATCGTTCGGTGGGGGATCGCTGGGGGGACGGAGTTGTGCCGGAACGAGCGGGCCGATGCGTGAAGAAAAGAGCCGCACATGTGGTTGCAATGGACGCGCACTTTTCCACGATCTGGTCCCGTCGCGTTAGCCGCCGGGAATCGCCCACCGCATCGCCGCCGCCCTCCGCGGTCCGCGTTTCGGAAGGCTAGTTCGGGAACACTAAATTTCGCGAATCTGGACGGTGCTTATCCGGTGAACATGGGACGATGTACGTGTGCGGCGCGCGTCGCCGACGACACCCGGCACGACACCAAGGGAGGGCGTTAGTATGCGGACCGGACCTTTGGTGCATAGAGGCGCCAACGTCTCGAGGATCGTCCCCTCCCGGGTCGCTCAGGGCGCACCAGCCACCCTCCGCGGCGCGGCGCAGCCCCGGCCCTCCACCGCGCAACTGTCAAATTTCGCCAGCCTTCCAATTTCCGTTCCGCTCCCGATAATCGAATCCTCGTGCCTGCACGTGGAATGCAAACTGCCGATCAATCTGCGCCATTTCCTGGCCGAAAAATTTGGCGCCGGCCTCGACTCCGGCAATGACGCGATCCTCGATCTCGCCGCCACCGCCGACGCCGCAACGCTAAGCCGGGTGGCGC
The DNA here is from genome assembly GCA_035534935.1 of Binataceae bacterium (SeqCode). Lineage (GTDB taxonomy): Bacteria > Desulfobacterota > Binatia > Binatales > Binataceae > JADMIL01. The sequence goes on along the minus strand of DATLRA010000083.1, from coordinate 6,572 downwards.
GCGCGATTCGCCGCTACTCGACCAACCGCGCGCGCGAGGTGTGGGCCGAATGTGCGACGAGCGTGTCGGAGTTCGAGAAGGCGGGCGCCGCCGGCACACCACGGGCAGTGCTCTGCCTGACCTGCGCGAGTATCGAATTCGGTCGCAACGAAGCCGCCGCGGCGCATCGCGCGCCCAACTGCCTCACGGTTGATTTCGGTCGGGCGTGTATCGCCAAGGCCGCTTCGCCCAAGGCCGCGGTGTCACCGATTCCCGACGTTCTGCAGCGCCAGATCGAGGAGTTCCGCACGCTGCGCGCGGCCTTCGGTCTCGCGCACTTCGATCTCGATTGCTATGTGACGACCCGGCGCGTGATGTTCTCATGGCGGCCGGTCGACGGCACGTCGCCAGATCCGCTTTCTTGAACGCGGCCCGCTCGCCGCGGCCGCGCGGCGGGCGCTGAAGCCCGTCGCTCACACCTTCGTATTCGCACTTTCAATTTAGCGCTTCAGGAATAGGGTTATCTGACGACGGCGGACTGTCGGGCGGGTTTCCGGCGAACGGAATTGACGGCGATTACCGGACGGCTGATCCGCGATGCGCACGATTGCCGACGGCGGACCGCATATCGGGGCGCCCGGGCACGCCGACGCGCCCGGGCGGCGCGGAGCAGCTTCAGACTGCCGACGCGCGCCGCCGACGCTGTTCCTTGCGCCGTCTGCGCTGCGCCTCGGAGCGCTTGCGTTTGCGGCGGACACTGGGCTTTTCGTAGAAAGCCCGCTTCTTCATCTCTTTGAATACTCCCTCCTTGGCGAGCTTGCGCTTGAGCACCCGCATCGCCTGGTCGAGGGAACCTTCGACCCTGATTTCCATAATCCTCCGCGGCAGTCGGCAATAGACAGATGAGAATAGGGGCGCCTTTGCCTACTGTCAACCGCCAGGGGCACGCGTGCGCGGCGGTCGAACGCGGGGACGGCGGCGGATCACGAACGTCATTGCGTGGGGCTCGGCGTGGGGCTCGGCGTGGGGCTCGGGAAATTTCTCGGGCGGGTAATTTTTCGCCAAATCGTGTATTCAATCAGCGGACGGCGGCGCGCCGTGCGCGCGTCCACGATCAAAGCAGACGGCCAAGGAGACCGATACGATGGACCTGGGATTGAGCGGAAAGGTCGCTATGATCACTGGTGCGAGCCGCGGATTGGGCCGCGCGATGGCGGCGGCGCTCGGCGCCGAGGGCGTGAAGTTGAGCCTGTGTGCGCGCGGCGGCGCGGCGCTCGAGGCGGCGGCGGCCGAACTCAAGGCGGCGGGCCATCAGGTGATCGCGCAGGCCGCCGACGTCAATCAGGCGCCGGCGATGGAGGCCTGGGTCGCCGCGACCGTCAAGGCCTTCGGCGGCGTCGATATCCTGGTCAACAATGCGGGCGGCGCGAAGGTCGGCGCGCTCGACCAGCTCGACGACGACGCGTGGCGCGACGCCTTCAATCTGAATTTCTTTTCCGCCGTGCGCCTGGCGCGGCTGTGCTCCGCCGAGATGGAAAAGCGCGGCGGCGGATCGATCATCAATATCAGCTCGATCTACGGACGCGAGGCGGGTGGACCGATCAGCTACAACTCCTCCAAGGCCGCGATGATCGCGCTGACCAAGGGGCTGGCGCGCGAGCTGGCGAAAAAAGCGGTGCGGGTCAATTCGATAGCGCCGGGGTCGATCATCTATCCGGGCGGCACCTGGGAAGGGCTGTTCAAGCAGAATCCCGCGTTCGAGAAAGATTTCATCGGCCATGAGCTGCCGGCGGGACGGCTGGGCCGGCCCGACGAGGTGGCGTACGCGGTGGTGATGCTGGCGTCGCCGCGCGCGAGCTGGATCACTGGCACGACGATTCCGGTCGATGGCGCGCAAGGCCGCTCGAACGTCTGATCGCGCCGAATGCGGTGCCAGAGCCGGCTCGGTTAGTCGTTATGCCGGCCCAATCGCCAGCGGCAGCGTCTTGGGTCCGCGCACTACAAATGAATCGACCCACTGCGCGCGCGGCTCGCGCAGATGCGCCTGCGGGAGGCGGCGCAGGAACGCATCCACGGCTACCTTAGCCTCCAGCCGGGCCAGGGGCGCGCCGAGGCAATAATGGATGCCAAAGCCGAAGGCCAGATGATCCTGCGGGTTGCGCTCCAGGTCGAAGGTATCGGGATTGGCGAATTGACGCTCGTCGCGATTGGCCGAGCCATAAAAGATCAGCACGCGGCTGGCGGCCGGAATTGCTCTACCCGCAATCCGCGCGTCGCAAGTGGTGAGGCGAAAGATCGCCTGCACGGGAGATTCGTAGCGCAGGATTTCCTCGATCATCTGCGGCACAAGCGCCGGATTGGCGCGCACCCGGGCCAGTGCGGCCGGATGCGACAGCAGGGTGAAGGCCGTATTGCCGAGCAGGTTGGTGGTGGTCTCGTTGCCGGCGATCAGCAGTAACACACACATCGCGAGGACTTCGCGCCCGGTGAGCGCATGATTTTCATCTTCGGCGCGGACCAGCGCCGTGATCAGATCGTCTTTAGGCTGCCCGCGGCGCTCGTCGATAACTTGTTCGAAGTGGCTGCGCATGTCGTCCACGCTCTGGCGCAATAACGGAAGTTCACCGGGTGGCACGGCGCCGCCGGTGAGCCGCAGCATATCGTCCGACCAGTGTTTGAAGTCTCGGTGGCGCTGCGCATCGACGCCCAGCATCTCCGCAATGACCATCATCGGCAGCGGTGTGGCGAAGTCGCGCACGAAATCGAAATCGCCGCCCGGCTCGACGCGGTCGAGCAATTGCGCGGCGATCTCCCGGATGCGCGGTTCGAGCGCCGCAACCATCCGCGGCGTAAAGGCCTTGTTGACGAGCTTGCGCAGGGGCTGATGCGCGGGCGGGTCGGTGGAAATCAGCCAATTCACTTCGGGGACCGGATTCAGCTCCCCGAGAATTGCGGGGATGATCGGCGCGGAGGAAAAAATCTGCGTGTTCTTGGCGACGTAGGCCACGTCCTCGTAGCGCGTGATGGCCCAGGATTGGAGAGACTCCATCCAGTAGACCGGGCTATAATTTCTGAGCTGCGCGAAATAGGGGTACGGATTGCACCTGACGTCAGGCGCAAACGGATCGAAGTCCATGCCTTATCTCCTGAAGCCACACTGCCGCAAGGATTACAATGATGGCCTTGAGTAAAAGTGTCCTCAGGACAACGATAGAACTGGAGCCGCGAATTTGTCAAACGATTGCCTTGTTCCCGCAAAATCCGGCCGCGGGCCGGAAGATGCAAAATCCCCGGCAAGAGGGACGGTTAAACCGCGGGCGGCGGAAACGGCCGCGGGCCAGTTGCTCGCGTTTTTCTACCCGATTCATTACCAGGCCGGGATGGCTCTCGAGGACGCGATGCGCCGCGGCCGGCTGACCCGCACGCAGGTCGCGATACTGTGGCTGATTCGGGCCGAGGGTGAAGCGGGAACAATCATGCGCCGCAAGGATATCGAGCGCCGTATCCGGGTGTGGTTCGAGATCACCAGTTCGGCGATCACCAAGTCGATTAGCGGGATGGCGCGCGCGCCGCTGGGACTGCTCTCGGTGGTCGAAGACCCGCATTCCGCGCGCGAGAAGCGCATCGTGCTGACCGCGCGCGGGCGGCGCTTTCAGTTCGCGATGCTGGCCGAGGGACGCAACTTTCTGCAGGCCATTATCGACGAACTCTCGGCCGACGAGGTCAGGCAAGGTATGCGCTTTTTGAGCCGCGCGATCGCCGCCCTGGAAGTCTCCACGCGGGCGTCGCGGCCAAGCCGCGGGCGGCGCAGTGCCGGCTGATCGCGCCGCATCAATCCCGCGCCGCGGCGCAATTCAATCAGGCGATCGTGCAGAGCAGCGAATGGCTGGTGGCGGAAGCGACGCGCACCGCGACCGTGTCGCCCGGCGCGACGGTGTCGTTCGCGGGGAAAAAGGCGGTCTTGAATTGCGGCGTCTTGCCGGTCATCTGACCGCCGCCGCGGCGCGCCGGTCCCTCAACCAGCACCGAATACTCGCGCCCGACCATGGCGCGGTTGCGCTCGAGCGCGATCGACTCCTGCAGCGCGATAACTTCCTCGAGGCGGCGGGTCTTGTCGGCCTCGCTGACGCTGTCGCCGAGGCGAAATGCGCGCGTGTTTTCACGTACCGAATATTTGAAGGTAAAGGCCGCGTCGTAGCCGACCGCGCGCATCAGATCGATCGTCGCGCGGAAGTCGCATTCCGCCTCGCCGTGGAAGCCGACGATGATGTCGGTCGAGAGCGCGACGCCGGGAATCGCGTCGCGGACCCGTGCGACCAGATCGAGATACTCTCCCACGGTATAGCCGCGCTCCATCGTGGCGAGGATCCGGTCGGAGCCCGATTGCACCGGCAGATGCAGATGGGGCTGGACCTTGGGCTCGGCGGCCATCGCGTCGATCACTTCGGCGGTCATGTCGGCGGGATGCGGCGAGGTAAAGCGGATGCGCTCGACGCCGTCGACCGCCGCGACCATCCGGAGCAACGCGCCGAAGCCGGTCGCGCCGCAGCGATAGGCGTTGACGGTCTGCCCGAGCAGGACGATTTCCTTGACACCCTGGGCCGCCAGCTCCACGACTTCGCGCAGGATATCGGCGGGTGGCACGCTGCGCTCGCGGCCGCGCACGTAGGGCACGACGCAAAACGCGCAGAATTTGTCGCATCCGCGCATCGCGGTGACGTAGGCGCGCACGCCGTCGGCGTGGGCGGGAGCGATATCGCCGTAGGTCTCGGCGCGGTTGAGGCGCACGTCGACGGTCGCGTCGACGCCGACGTGGCCAAGCATCTCGGGCAGGCGGCGGTAGGTGTCGGGACCGGCCACCAGGTCGAGCCACGGCGCCTTGGCGACCAGCGCCGCGCGGTTGTGCTGCGCCATGCATCCGAGCAGCCCGATCTTGACGCCGGGCCGCGCCTGCTTGAGGTGGGCCAGATGGCCGAGGCGGCCGAGCACGCGTTCTTCGGCATGCTCGCGAATCGCGCAGGTGTTGAGCAGGACGACGTCGGCGTCTTCGGGCCGCGCCGCCAGATCGTAGCCGGCGCGGCGCAGCACGCCGGTGATCAATTGCGAGTCGGCGATATTCATCTGGCATCCGTAGGTTTCGAGCCAGACCAGCGGTGCGCCGTTATGCGGATTATCAATCATGGAGATGTCTGCCGGCTGAAATGATAGGTCATGCGGCGGCGGCGGCACAACGTGGCCGGTTTCACGCGCGGCGGCGCCGGGGGGTTATATCGTGATGGGATGCGCCGGAGGTGCCGCGAATCGCGCAATCAAGCCGCGCAGCGGGTGGAGCAATCAATCATGGCGACGGACGTAATCGGCGCAATCGCGCGGCTGGACTGGATCGCGATTGGCGCGGCGCTCGACGAGCGCGGCTGGGCCGTGACGCCGGCTATCCTGGGCGCCGACGAATGCGCGGAGCTGATCGGGCTCTACGACCATCGCGAGCACTTCCGCAGCCGCGTGGACATGGCGCGGATGCGCTTCGGGCTGGGCGAGTACAAATACTTCGCCGCGCCGCTCCCGCCGATCGTCACGGCGATGCGCACGGCGCTCTACGAACGGCTCGTGCCGACCGCGTCGGCGTGGATGCGCGCGCTCAGGCTCGGCGAGGGTCTGCCGGCGCGGCTCGACGGATTTATCGCCATCTGCCACGGCGCCGGGCAGATTAAGCCGACGCCGCTGATGCTGCGCTACGACGCCGGCGGCTACAACTGCATGCATCAGGATTTGTACGGCGAAATCTTTTTTCCGATCCAGGCGACAATTCTGCTGAGCGATCGCATGGTCGATTTCGAGGGCGGCGAGTTCATGCTGATCGAGCAGCGGCCGCGGGCGCAATCGCGCGCCTGCGCGATCACGCTCGAGCGCGGCCAGGCGATAATCTTCGCCACCCGCTATCGGCCGCATCGCGGCGCGCACGGCTACTCGCGGGCCAGCGTACGCCACGGCGTCAGCACGGTCGCCCGTGGCCGGCGCTTCAGCCTCGGGATCATATTTCACGACGCGCGCTGACGCCGTGGGCGCATGCTGGACGGCCGGTGCGCCGGCGCGATCCGATCAGCCCATCGCCTGCGCGGAGGTCGGCTCGATCTCGTACATCACGCGGACTTCACCCGGCTGGCGAAACGGATATTTGTCCTGGCCGAGATATTTTTTCGCCAACCCGTCGATATGCACATCGGCGCCCTGCTCGGCGATCGAGATGACCCGGCCACGCACCTGGATGTAGCGATAGGGATTATCGGGATCCATGATCGCGAGCGCGACGGCGCCGTTTTGCTTGAGGGTCCGCGCCTTGACCCGGCCGCGGGCGGTGTTGATGCGGATTTTGCCGTTGGCGTAGTCGAACCAGATGGGCGTGACCTGCGGCGTGCCGTCCTTCATGACGGTGGCGACATTGGCGAAGGCTTTTTTGCCGGTGAGCAGATCGAGATAGGTTTCGGGAATAATGGCCACGATGATTCTCCAGTTACCGAATGATTGGCGGACAGCACTTACGCTCGCGCTGCCGGGGTTAAGAGTCAAGATCGAGCCGTGGTGCGTCGGCCAGA
>DATLRA010000082.1:0-26371 GCA_035534935.1 Binataceae bacterium (SeqCode) | reverse complement strand
ATGCGCTTCTTGCCCTCTTTCTGCTTTTCCAACAGCTTGCGCTTGCGCGAGATGTCGCCGCCGTAACACTTCGCGGTGACGTTCTTGCGCAACGCCTTGACACTCTCGCGCGCGATTACCTTGGAACCAATCGCGGCCTGTATCGCCACTTCAAACATCTGGCGCGGAATCAGCTCACGCAGCTTTTCGCATAGCGCCCGCCCGCGCTCATAAGATCGATCACGATGCACGATCATCGAGAGCGCGTCGAGCACCTCGCCGTTAATCCGAACGTCCAATTTAACCAGAGACTCGCGGCGGAAGTCCAGAAACTCATAATCGAGCGACGCGTAGCCGCGGGTCGCCGACTTGAGCCGGTCGTAAAAATCGAAAACGATTTCGCCCAGCGGCATTTCGTACTGCAAAATCGCCCGCTGATGGCCCGAAAAACGCAAGTCGCGCTGCACCCCACGCCGATCCTCGCACAGATGCATCACGGCGCCCAGGAACTCCTCGGGCACGTGGATTGACGCCAGGATGAACGGCTCCTCGATCGCCTCGACCGCGGTCTCGTCCGGCAGCCGCGCCGGATTGTCGACCATCATGGTCTCGCCGGCGGTCGTCCGCACCTGGTAGGCGACGGTCGGCGCGGTGACGATCAGGTCGAGGCCAAATTCGCGCTCGAGCCGCTCCTGGGCAATCTCCATGTGCAGCAGGCCCAGGAAGCCCGCGCGAAAGCCGAAGCCCAGCGCCTGCGAGCTTTCCGGCTCGACCACGATACTGGCGTCGTTGAGACGCAGCTTCTCGATCGCCTCGCGCAACTCGCCGTACTGGTTGGCCTCCGTCGGATACAGCCCCGCGAAGACCATCGGCTTGAGCTCCTTGAAGCCCGCGAGCATCTCGGCGGCCGGATTATCGGCGTCGGTCAGCGTATCGCCAACGCGCATGTCGGCCACCGTCTTGATCCCCGCGACCACGAAGCCGACCTCGCCCGCCGCGATCGCTTCAGTCGGAACCTCGTGCGGTGTGAAGTAGCCCAGCCGCATCACTTCACCCGGCTTGCCGGTACCCATCAGGCGCACCTTCATGCCGCGGCGCAATTCGCCGTCGAACACGCGCACCAATCCGATCACGCCCTCGTAGGTGTCGTACCAACTGTCGAAAATCAGCGCGCGCGGCGGCTTGCCCTCGCCCGCCGGCGGCGGCGGCACCAGATCGACCAGCGCCTCGAGTACCTCGCCGATCCCGATACCCTCTTTCGCGCTGGTCAGAATCGCGCCGCTGGCGTCGAGCCCGATAATCCGTTCGATCTCCTCGCGCGTGCGCTCGACGTCGGCCCCCGGCAGATCGATCTTGTTGATCACCGGAACGATTTCCAGGCCGTGGTCCAGCGCCATGTAGACGTTGGCCAAGGTCTGCGCCTCGACCCCCTGGCTTGCGTCGACCACCAGCAGCGCGCCCTCGCAGGCCGCCAGGCTGCGCGAAACTTCATAGGCGAAATCGACGTGGCCGGGCGTATCGATCAGATTAAGCACATAGGTGCGGCCGTCTTTGGCCGCATAGTTGATCCGCACCGATCGCGCCTTGATCGTGATGCCGCGCTCGCGCTCGAGGTCCATCGAGTCGAGGAATTGCGCCTTCAACTCGCGCTTGCTGAGCGCGCCGGTATGCTCGAGCAGGCGGTCGGCCAGCGTCGACTTGCCGTGATCGATATGCGCGATTATGGAAAAATTCCGAATCAGTTCGCGTGGGGTCATTTATAGATTGCGCGCCTGCGGCGACTTCCTTGCCGTCGCCGCGGAGCACCGGACGGACGGATTCGCCGGCGCGCACGCATTCAGCACACGTCGCGCCGGCAATTCGCGCGATCATAGCATGGCGTCAATCCGGTTGCGCGCGCCGCGCCTTGAAAAACTCCAAGGTACGCCCGAGCCCGTCCTCGAGCGTGACCGCGGGATGCCATCCGAGTTCGCGCGCCGCGCGCCCCGCCGCGATCACCGATCGGCCCTGCTCGCCTGGCCGGGCTGGCGCATAGATCGGCTCGGCCGTGACGCCCGCCGCCGCCGCCAGCACGGAAAAGAGCCGGTTGACGCTGGTCTCGACGCCGGTGCCAATGTTGATCGCACCGACCGCGCTCGCCGTCACCGCGGCGACGTTGGCCCGCACCACGTCGCCCACAAAGACGTAGTCGCGGGTCTGTTCGCCGTCGCCAAAGATCGTCACCGGCTGTCCGGCGAGCATCCGCCCGCAGAAGATCGCAATTACTCCCGCTTCGCCATGCGGATCCTGGCGCGGACCGTAGACGTTGGCGTAACGCATCGCGGCGTACTCGATACCGTACTGCGCACGATAGAAAAACAGATAGGCTTCGGTTGAAAATTTCGCCACGCCGTAGGGACTCACCGGGCGGCACGGATGCCCTTCGTCGGCCGGAAACGTATCCTGCTCACCGTAAATCGCGCCGCCGGTCGACGAGAAGACCACCCGCTTGAGGCCGCGGATGCGCGCCGCCTCCATCAGGTTGAGGAAGCCCACCAGGTTGACCTGCGCGTCGAACGCGGGATCGGCCACCGATCGCCGCACGTCCATCTGCGCCGCCAGATGGACGATAACCTCCGGCCGCTCGCGTTCGGTCACCGCCGCGAGCGCCACCGGGTCGCGCAGGTCGGCCTGGTAAAAGCGCGCCCGCGGATTGAGGCGATCGCGCTTGCCCGCCGAAAGATCGTCGAGCACAGCGACTTCATGCGCGTCCGCGGCGATCAGCCCGTCGACCGTATGCGAGCCGATAAAGCCGGCGCCACCGGTAACCAGAATTCGCATAGCCTAATGCTTGTCCTTCGGGCGCCGCTAAACCGGTCGGCGTCCAATTGAGTAGTAGCGGAACTCGAGTGCCTTCATCAGCGACGGATCGTAAAGATTGCGCCCGTCGAAAATCACCGCCTGCTTCAGTTCGGTACGAATCCGCTGGAAGTTCGGATGCCGAAACTCGTTCCACTCCGTCAGGATGATCAGCGCGTCGGCGTCCTTGAGCGCGTCGTAATTGCTCTCATGGTAGCTGATGCGATCGCCGAACATAGTGCGCGCGTTGGCCAGCGCTTCGGGATCGTGCGCGCGGATCCGCGCCCCGCGGCGTAACAACTCCTCGATCACCGCCAGCGACGGCGCTTCGCGCATATCGTCGGTACGCGGCTTGAAGGCCAGCCCCCAGACGGCAAAGGTGCGGCCGCTCAGATCGTCGCCAAAGTGCATGCGCACGCGGTCGGCCAGAATCCGCTTCTGTTCGCCGTTGACCGCGTCGGTCGCCTTGAGAATCGAAAAATCCAGTTCGTGTTGTCCCGCGCTATGAATCAGCGCCTGCACGTCCTTGGGAAAACACGATCCGCCATAGCCCACGCCCGGAAACAGAAACTGCGATCCGATGCGCCGGTCCGTACCCATGCCGCGGCGCACGTCATTGATCTCGGCGCCGACGGCTTCGCACAGATTGGCCATCTGGTTGATGAACGAGATCCGGATCGCGAGCATTGCATTGGAGGCGTACTTGGTCAGCTCGGACGACCGCGGATGCATCACCAGGATCGGATTGTCGGTGCGCATGAAGGGTGAATGAATCTCGCGCAGAATCGCCGTCGCCTGCTCGCTGGTGCTGCCGATCACCACGCGGTCCGGGCGCATGAAATCCTCGATCGCCGAACCTTCCTTGAGAAACTCCGGCACCGAGCAGATGTCGATGCGATGGTCGGCCACGCGCTCGACGAGCTCGCGCACCTGATCGTTGGTGCCGACCGGCACCGTGCTCTTGATCACGATAATGTGGTAGCCGATCGCCGCGCGCGCGATCGCTTCCGCCGCCTTCAGCACACCGCTCAGGTCGGCCGCCCCACTCGCGCTCATCGGCGTACCCACCGCGATGAACGTAACCATCGACTGCTGGACCGCCGCCGCCAGGTCGGTGGTAAAGCTCAGCCGCTGCTCCTTGACGTTGCGGCGCACCAGCTCCTCGAGGCCCGGCTCGTACAGCGGAATATGGCCGGCCGTGAGCTGCTCGATGCGCGCGCGATCGATATCCACGCAGATTACTTCATTGCCGCTCTCGGCGTAGCAGGTGCCACTGACCAGGCCGACGTAGCCCGAGCCCACCACTGTGATATTCATCGGGCGGCTAAACCTCCTCTTTGATTACGTAGATCGGCTTGTTCTGGGATTCGTGGTAGGTGCGCGCGATCATCTCGCCGATCAATCCCAGGCTGACAAACTGCACGCCGACCACCACCAGCAATACCGCCAGCAGCAGGGCGGGTCGATTGCCGAGCGGATACTTGAGTATAACCTTTTCAAATACCAATACCGTGGTCCAGAGGGCACCGAGTCCGCCGAGCAAAACTCCGATCGCGCCGAAGGCCTGGATCGGCCGCGTCGAATAGCCCGACAGAAATCGCACCGTCAGCAGATCAAGTACCGTGCGCACGATACGCCCCGGTCCGTACTTGGAATGGCCCGTGCGGCGCGGCCGGAAATTCACTTGGACCTCAGCGATCCGCGCGCCCTGCTCGGCGGCGATCGCGGGAACAAATCGATGCATTTCACCATAGAGCATCAGTCGTCGCGCCAGCTCGCCGCGATATGCCTTGAGCGTGCATCCATAGTCATGCAGCGCAACGCCCGTGATGCGCGAGATGAGCGCGTTGGCCGCCACCGAAGGCATCCGCCGCGTGATCGCCGACGCGCGCCAGCGATCCGCGCGCCATCCGCTCACCAGGTCGAAGCCCTCGTCGAGCCGCGCGAGCAGCCGCGGAATATCGGCCGGATCGTTCTCGCCGTCGCCGTCCAGCGCGACGATCACCGCGCCGGTCGATCGCTGAAAGCCACAGGCCAGTGCGGCGGTCTGACCCGAATTGCGCGCGAGCCGAATTACGCGGACGTGCGCGTCGCGATGCTTGATTTCGCGCAGCACAGTGTCGCTGCCGTCGCCACTGCCATCGTCTATAAAGAGAATTTCGTACGATCGTCCGAGCGCGCCGAGCACGCGCTCCAGCTCCTCGTGGAGCGGCGCCAGGCTGTCCCGCTCATTAAAGACCGGAACAACTATTGATAGGTCCATCTATTGGCGAGTCCGGCTGCTGAGATATCGGTCTACTGAGATTTCCATCTATTGAGTAGTCCAGTTATTGAGTAGTCCATCGCGGATGATGCGAATCCGTGAGCTCGAGAAACGCCCGGTAGCGGCTCTCGATCGTGTCCCACGCCAGACCCGCAATCCCGCCCACCGAAAACTGCTCGACCACGAACGATCCGAGCACGCATCCGTAGACCACGCCGGCGCGCAGGATCGCTTCGCTCGTCCCGCCCTTGCGCGCGAGACAGCCCATGAAGGCGCCGGCAAACGTATCGCCCGCGCCGGTCGGATCGACGACGTCTTCGAGCGGATACGCCGGCACCGCGAACAGCGCGTCTTTGCTGAATTGCAGCACGCCATATTCGCCGCGCTTGACCAGTACCGTCCCCGGACCCATCTTCAGAATCGCGCGCCCGGCCTTGAGCAGGTTATGCTCGCCCGAGAGCATCCGCGCCTCTTCGTCGTTCAGCGTCAGTATGTTGATGCGCGGGAGCAACCGCATGAGCGCCGCGCGATCGTTTTCAATCCAATGGTTCATCGTGTCCGCGGCGACGATTTTGGGGCTCGCCACCTGCGCCAGCACGTGCGCCTGAAGCTCCGGTGAGATATTCGCAAGGAATACATAGTCGGCGCGGCGCTGGTCGGGCAGCAGTTCGGGCATGAAGTCGGCGAAGACGTTGAGTTCTAGGCTGATCGTGTCGCGCACGTTCAGGTCCTCGTGATAGCGTCCGTGCCAGCGAAAGGTCTCGCCAGTGCGCTGCACCATCCCGCGAATATCGATTCCGCGATCCGAGAAGAGCCGGCGATCCTCGTCGCGAAAATCGCTGCCGACCGCCGCGACGATACTCACCGGGGCGAAAAAACGCGCCGCCAGCGCGAAGTAGCTGACCGACCCGCCCAGCGCGCCGACGACCTTGCCGTGCGCCGTCTCGACCGTGTCGTAACCGATAGTGCCTACCGCCACAATACTCATATCTTTAGTTTGCTCGATTCCTTGCGCGTCCGCCAAATCGTTAGTCAGTCATCAGTCGGTCGATGTGTCGCGATCCCGAATAGTCATTGTGAACGAGCGTGCGCCTCGCCAATCCGCGCGCGCTACGCCTTGATATATTTGCCGATTATCGGCTTGAGCCGCTCCGCGACCTCCGCCGAAATCGCCGCCCGATCGGTGATAATCGCGTCCTTGAGCGACTCGCCGCATCGGCAACTCCGCGCCCGTCCGCCCAGCGTGTTCGCCAGCGTGGCCACCGCCTGCTGCGCCATTTCGACGTTGAGCCGCATGACGCGCAGAATTTCGCCGATATCGACGGCCGCGACACTCGCATGCCAGCAATCGTAGTCGGTCACCAAGACCAGCACCGCGTAGCAAAGCTCGGCCTCGCGCGCCAGCCGCGCCTCCTGCATCGCGGTCATACTGATCACGTCGACGCCCCAGCTCCGATACAGCCGCGATTCCGCGCGGGTCGAGAACTGCGGCCCTTCGATACAGAAGTAGGTGCCGCCGTGATGGACTTTGGCACCCGCAGCGCGCGCGGCGGCGGCCAGGTCGCGGCTCAAGTCGGCGCATACCGGATCGGCGAGCGAGACGTGGCCGACAATTCCGTCGCCGAAAAAGCTCGGCCGCCGCGCGTAGGTATGATCGATGAACTGATCGGCGACCAGCAGATCGCCCGGCGCAATCTCTTCCTTCATACTGCCGGCCGAACTGACCGAGACCAGTTGTTCGACGCCGAGCTGCTTCATCCCCCACAGGTTGGCGCGGTAATTCAGCTCGCCCGGCAATATCCGATGGCCCGTGCCGTGGCGCGCCAGGAAGACCACCTCGACGCCGCCGATCGCGCCCCGGTAAAACGAATCCGAAGGCGCGCCGAAGGGCGTGTCGAGATCGATCCGCTCGACCCGCGCGAGTCCGCTGATCTGGTAGAAGCCGCTGCCGCCGATTATGCCGAGTACCGTTTTCGCCATGCGTCCCTGATCGCTTTCGTCCGCTTTGGATCCGCTCGTGCTCTATTTTGCCGATGAAGGCTGCGGCCGCGCGCCACCGCGCGATCAGCCGGCCGCCGCCGCCGACGCCGGATTGCGTTCGGCGTATAACTGCCCGCACGCCGCCGCGATATCGCGCCCGCGGCTCTCGCGCAACGTTGCGGTCAAGTTACCCCGATGAAGGATCGCTTGAAAGCCCTCGACCCGCGCGCGCGGACTCGGCTGGAACGCGGCGCCCGGAAACGGATTGAAGAAGATCAGATTGACCTTCGCGCGCAGCGGCGCGAGCATCTTCACGAGCCGCCGCGCGTCCTCGGGCGAATCGTTCACATCCTCGAGCATCACGTACTCGAACGTGATTCGCCGCCGCCGCGCAATCGGCAAGCCGGCGCACGCGTCGATGAGCGCGCGCAGCGGATAGCGCCGGTTGATCGGCGCGATCCGATCGCGCACCTCGTCAGTCGTCGCATGGAGCGAGACCGCCAGGTTGACCGCGAACTCCGCCAGCAGCCGCTCCATCGCCGGCACCAGCCCGACCGTCGACACCGTGATCCGCCGCGGCGACACGCCCATGCCCCACGGCGCGGTCATCGTGACCAGCGCGCGCTTGAGCCGCTCGTAGTTCGCCAGCGGCTCGCCCATCCCCATGAATACGTAATTGGTCAGCGTTTCGCCGGCGAACAGTTCGCTCCGCGCCGCGATTATCTGGCCCAGGATTTCGCCTGGCGCCAAATTGCGATGCAGCCCCATGCGCGCGGTCGCGCAGAACTCGCACGCCATCGCGCATCCGGCCTGGCTCGAAACGCACAGCGTCGTGCGCCCGTCCGTCGGGATGATCACGCTCTCGATCTCTTCGGCGTCGCCCAGCCGGATCAGCAGCTTGCGCGTGCCGTCAGTGGATCGTGCCACATGCGCCGACGCGCCCGACCCGATCGTAAAGCGCGCCGCCAGCCGCTCGCGCAAGGGCGCCGGCAGATCGCGCATCGCAACGAACGATTCGGCCCCGCGCCGCCATAGCCACGCCATGATCTGACGCGCGCGAAACGCACGCTCGCCGGCCTCGCATACGAACTGTTCGAGTTCGCCGAGCGCGAGGTCGCGTATATCTGACTGCGCGCCGGGCACCTCGCGCGCGGCGGTTTCATCGGCGACGATCACGCCGACCATTGTAAACCATTCCCCGCTCGATCGAAGCCTCGCTTCGACTCTCGAACGCGCCGTTCACGGCACCATCGTAAATTTTGATCGCGCAAGGTCAGCGCATCTGAATCCGCATTAGCGTGTGGTCGGCATCCAGCGCCCGATAGCCCAGCGCCACATCAGCCACAAACGCTCCGCGCTCAGATAAAGCGCCCGTCCGAATTGTCGTCGAATTGGCCATCCGCGTTTTCCCACACCACGCCAATTTCGGCGCTGCCGAGCAAATCCTCCAGGTCGCGCGACGGCCGTTCCGGCAAAAGCACCGCGGAACGGCTCGGTTCGAGGAAGCGTCCGTAATCGGCCAGCTGGCCGATCGCCATGCGAATTGAATCGCGCGTGATCTCGCCCTTGGCCTCAAGCAAATTGCGTCGGCGAGCATCCCAGACATCGCAAAATATAACTCCGCCGGCGCCGGGCAATTTGATTTGGTATCTGCTGACGCCGACGCCTCGCGCGCGCAGGTATCTGACGTAGCGGAGCATCAACGCGCGCTCCCTGAATTCCGCGTCGTGCGGCTCCGCACTGCCAGCGACAATCGCGGAATCGACGTTCTGATCCTCGATCGGAATCTCCTGGATTTCGACCGCTGATTCGACCTCCGCCGGGGCGTCGTAGGACGGCTGAGGCAGGTCGCGTCCGAGGAATTCGCCGATGTACCTGATCGCGCCCGGCGAATGCGCCCGCCACCACGATAACTGTCCGGGACGGCGCGCAGCGGCGGCTTCGACCAAATTGAGCGCCGCCGGCAGGAGCATACCGGCGGCCTGCTGTACGCCACCGATCGGAATTTCCACGCCCACGGATTGCGGAACCGACCTGTAAACGGGCGGACCATAAATTTCTGCACCCGCCGACTCCAGGGACACGCGTTCGGCCGCGCTTAACGAGCCGTTATCGATAATGAAGTGTGGTCCGACGGAATCCCGAAGTGTGAAGACTTCGATCGGGCCGACATTAAGCCTAATGCCGTTAGAGGAGAGCGTCAGGCCCCATGCTCTGACCGAAGCGCGATTCCCGCGCTCAATCAGCTCCGCAAGCAGGCTCAGGACCGACCGGCGTTCGGCCGTGTCGGGAATAATCGACTCGATTACTCTTCGCGCGTCTGCTTCATTATTTCGATCGAGCGGGCTTTTTGTCGCCATCGGGGTTTGCCTCATCGCCGGTTTGCCGCCCGCCCCGGCCTACGCGACAAGCTCCAAAGTGCTGAAGAAAAACGCGATCTCGTTTGCCGCCGTCTCCGGCGCGTCCGATCCATGCGTCGCGTTTTGCTCGACGTTCTGGCCGAAGTCCTTGCGAA
Source organism: Binataceae bacterium (SeqCode) (assembly GCA_035534935.1). Lineage (GTDB taxonomy): Bacteria > Desulfobacterota > Binatia > Binatales > Binataceae > JADMIL01. Next base: position 16,796 of record DATLRA010000082.1, on the reverse strand, counting down.
TCGTCCCGGCCGCCGCCTTGGCCGGATCGGTCGCGCCCATCAGATCGCGCCAGCGCTTGATCGCGCCCTCGCCCGCCAGCGCGGCGATCACCACCGGCCCCGACGACATGTAGTCGCACAGCGATCCGTAGAACGGACGCTCGCGATGCACCGCGTAAAACAATTGCGCCTGCGCGCGCGTCAGATGCATCAGGCGCAGCCCCACCACGCTGAGGCCGCTCGCCTCGATCCGCTTGAGGATGTCGCCCGCCAGATGACGCCCGACGGCGTCCGGTTTAATGATCGCGAGAGTTCGTTCCATGAATCTACAACTTAATCCATCACTTTAGATATTGACTATTATCGATTGGCCGCGGCGCCCGCGCGCCCTTCAGGCCGCCTTGCCGGCCAGCGCCGATTGCATCGTGATGCCCAGTTCGGCCGGGCTCATCGCCACCGTGATACCGGCCGCCTTGAGCGCCGCAATCTTGTCCGCCGCGGTGCCGCGCCCGCCCGAGATGATCGCGCCTGCATGGCCCATCCGGCGCCCCTTCGGCGCGGTCTGTCCGGCGATAAACGCGACCACCGGCTTCTTGAAGTTGTCCTTTACATATTGCGCGGCCTCTTCCTCGGCCGTGCCGCCAATCTCGCCGATCATGATCACCGCGCGCGTCGCCGGATCCTCGTTGAACAGCTTGAGCACGTCGATATGGCTGGTGCCGACGATCGGGTCGCCGCCGATCCCCACGCAGCTCGACTGCCCAATCCCCAGTTGGGTCAGCTGGTAGACCGCCTCGTAGGTCAGGGTGCCCGAGCGCGAAACCACGCCGATATCACCCGGCTTGTGGATATAGCCGGGCATGATGCCGATTTTGCACTCCCCGGGCGTGATCACGCCGGGGCAATTCGGCCCGATCAGCCGGCTCTGGGTGCCGCGCATGTAGCGCCGCACCTTGACCATATCGAGCACCGGCACGCCCTCGGTGATACAGATGACCAGATCGAGGCCCGCGGCCACCGCCTCCAGGATCGCGTCGGCGGCAAATGGCGGCGGCACATAGATCACCGTCGCGTTGGCGCCGGTCGCCTTGCGCGCCTGCTCGACCGTATCGAAAATCGGGATACCCTCGAACTCGGTGCCGCCCTTGCCCGGCACCACCCCGCCGACCATCTGGGTGCCATACGCCTTGCACGCGCGCGTATGAATCTGGCCGGTCGCGCCGGTGATACCCTGCGTGATAACGCGGGTGTTCTTGTTAACCAGGATGCTCATCTTGATATCTGTCCGTCGCTTATCTATCCGTTACGCCCGCTCGGCTAAGCGCGCTGTCCGATCGCTTCGACCACCCGCCGCGCCGCGTCGGCCATGTCGTTCGCCGCGATCACCTTGATGCCCGAGTCCTTGAGAATCTGCTTGCCCTTATCGACATTGGTGCCTTCCATCCGCACCACCAGCGGGATACTCAGTTTGACCTCGCGCGCGGCGTCGACCACACCCTGCGCCAGCACGTCGCATTGCATGATCCCGCCGAAGATATTGACCAGCACCGCCTTGACCCGCGCATCGGCGAGCAGGATGCGGAACGCGGCCGCGACCTTTTGCGAATTGGCGCCGCCGCCAACGTCGAGAAAATTGGCCGGCTCCGCGCCGTAATACTTGACGATGTCCATCGTCGCCATCGCCAGGCCCGCGCCGTTGACCATGCAGCCGATATTGCCGTCGAGGTTGACGTAGCTCAGATCGTACTTCGCCGCTTCGGTCTCGGCCGGATCTTCCTCGTTCGCGTCGCGCAGCTCGCGAATCTCCGGATGGCGAAACAGCGCATTGTCGTCGAACGACATCTTCGCATCCAGGCACAGCACCGTGCCGTCCTTGGTCACCACCAGCGGATTGATCTCGAGCAGCGACGCGTCGGTCTCGACAAACGCCCGGTAGAGCGCCGCAATCAGCGCGCCGAACTGCCCCACCTGCTTGTCGCGCAGGCCGAGCGCGAAAGCAATTTTGCGCGCCTGGAAGCCGCCCAGCCCGATCACCGGGTCGATCGGTTCGGTCAGAATCCGCTCGGGCGTCTTGGCCGCGACCTCCTCGATCTCCATCCCGCCCTCGGTGCTTGCGATCACCGAGACGCCCTCGGCCTTGCGATCCACCACCATCCCCAGGTAGAGCTCGCGCGCGACCTCGCTCGCCTGCTCGACGTAGACCCGCCGGACGATACGCCCATCCGGCCCCGTCTGATGCGTGACGAGTGGCTTGCCCAACAGCCGCGTGGCGAATTCGCGCGCCTCGGCGGCGCTCGCGATCAGCTTGACGCCGCCCGCCTTGCCCCGCCCACCGGCATGGATCTGTGCCTTGATGACGGCCTTCGGCAGACCCAGCGTCTCGAAGGCTTTGGCTGCCTCTTCGGGCGTCGCGGCCGGATAGCCCTTGGGCACCGGCACGCCGAAGCGGCCTAAAATCTGCTTGGCCTGAAATTCATGAATATTCATGCGCTACCTGTATCTCAATGCTTGTCGGCTGACGTTCATGCACACCGTTACGGCCGCTCGTAGGGAATCTCTGCACAAAGCCCACTCTGTCATTCTGAGCGGAGCGAAGAATCCCGGAATTCTTCGCGGCGCGGACTCCCTTCAAAATGACGCCCTGACTTGCGCGCAGACCCCCTAGGCGCCGATCACCTTGTCCATCGCCTCGACCAGTTCGCGCACATGGGCGACCGAACTCTCGAACGCCTTGCGCTCACCCGCGGTCAGCTCGATTTCGACGATCCGCTCGACCCCGCCGCCGCCGACCACCACCGGCACGCCGGCGAACAGGCCCTGCACGCCGTACTCGCCCTCGAGATACGCCGCCGCCGGCAGCACCTCCTTGCGATCGAGCATGTAGGCCTCGACCATCCGATAGACCGCCGTGCCCGCCGCGTAATATGAAGAGGTCTTCATCAGGTTCACGATCTCGGCGCCGCCGTTGCGCGTGCGTACCTCGAGCTCTTCCAGCCGCTTCGCCCCGATCAGCTTCTCGACCGGCTGCCCGCCGACCGTGGTGTAGCTGCGCACCGGCACCATGTCGTCGCCATGGCCGCCGAGCACCATCGCACTCACGCTGCCCACCGAGACGTTGAGCTCGGCCGCCAGAAAAGTCCGGTAGCGCGCCGAATCGAGCACGCCGGCCTGCCCGACTATCCGATGCTTGGGCAGTCCGGTGACCCGCTTGAGCTGCGTGACCATCGCGTCGAGCGGATTGGTCACCGCAATCACGAAGGCTTCCGGCGCATGCTCCTTGATCGCCTTGCCGACGATATTCATCACGCCCGCGTTGATCTTGAGCAGGTCGTCGCGGCTCATGCCCGGTTTGCGCGGCGACCCCGAGGTCACCACGATACAGTCGGCGCCCGCGATATCCTTGATCTCGGTTGAGCCGCTGACCTCTACATCGACGCCCATCACCGGCGCCGACTCGAGCATGTCGAGCGCCTTGCCCTGCGGCAGGCCGTCGATAATGTCGTAGAGCATGATGTCGCCGAGGCTGCGCAGGAAGCACAGATGGGCGCAGGTCGCGCCGACATTGCCGGCACCGATGAAAGCAATCTTTTTTCTCTTCGCCACGATTTTATTCCGCAGTTTGCCTGTTTCCGGGATTGGCGGCGCCGATCCGCCGCGTTCAGCGTAACTTATATCTTCGCCTTCGCCGATTGCGCAAATCTTAACGCTCTAAAATTCCATTTCAAGCGCCCCACGGCAAGCACCCCGCTCTTACGCCGGCCCGGAATTTTCCCCACGGCGCGACTTGGAATCACTCGGCCCAGCCAGTCCAGCGCCGCCTCCGCGCCTTTGGCGGTCGCGACGGCTCCGTGGTACATACCCTGCATTGCGTCGCACGGAGGACCATCCATGGCGTCCGATCTTGAAGCGCGGGTTCTGGAACTGGAAAGCAAGGTTCGCGAGTTGTACGACCGCGAGGCGGTCCGCGACTTGCGCTATCGCTATCACGAGTACGTCAACGAAGCGCGGTTCAAGGAGATCCCCGATCTCTTCACCATAGATGGTGTGCTCGACTTCGCCCATCTGGGCCACGCCACCGGCCGCGAACAGATTCTGCGTTTTTTCGGCGGCCTGGTGCAGCCGCCGGCCGGCGCCCCCGCCGACGCGCCGCGTATCACCTGGGTCAAACAGTTCATCCACAACCACACGATCCATCTGAGCGGCGATCGCGGCCACGGCTTTTCCTACCTCGAGGCCAAACCGATCTACAACGGCGAGGCGTTCCTGGTTGCCGCCCGCTACGACGACGAATACCTGCGCGTCAACGGCCAATGGAAATTCTCCAAGATGACGCTGGTGCCCTACTTCATGGTGCCGCTCAAAGAGGGTTGGGCCCAGCCCGATCGCCTCAAGATGGGCACGCATTAGCGAACCTCCGGATAAGTCCGTTTGTCATTCTGAACGAGTCCGCGCAGTGCAGAATCCCGGGATTCTTCGCTGCGCTCAAAATGACGAAATAGGCCTTTGGGCAGAGCGTCATTGGCGCCGGCGCATCCGCCTGGAATGAAAACGGCCGGAGAGGATTTAATCCCGCTCCGGCCGTCGCTACCAGTCGCGATCGCGTAGCCAAAATCGCCGCGCCGTAGCTCTACATATTGTCGACGATCGCCTTGCCGAACTCCGAGCATTTCAGCAGCTTCGCGCCGGTCATCAGCCGCTCGAAATCGTAGGTGACGGTCTTGTTGCCGATCGTCTTGTCGATGCCGCGGATGATCCCGTCGGCCACCTCCTGCCATCCCATATGCTCGAACATCAGCACGCCCGACAGGATCACCGATCCCGGATTGACCTTGTCCTGGTCGGCGTATTTCGGCGCGGTGCCGTGCGTCGCCTCGAAGATCGCGTGGCCGGTCAGGTAGTTGATATTGGCGCCGGGCGCGATCCCGATACCGCCGACCTGCGCGGCGAGCGCGTCGGACAGGTAGTCGCCGTTGAGATTCATCGTCGCGACGACATCGAACTCGTCGGGCCGCGTCAGCACCTGCTGCAGCGTGATATCCGCGATCGCGTCCTTGACCAGCAACTGTCCCGCCGGCGGCTTGCCGTCGCAATCGTCCCAGCCCACCGCCTTGCCCTTGTACTCGCGCTTGACCAGATCGTAGCCCCAGTCGCGGAAGGCGCCTTCGGTGTACTTCATGATGTTGCCCTTATGCACCATCGTGACGCTCTTGCGCTTGTGCGAAATCGCGTAATCCAGCGCCGCGCGGATCAGCCGTTCCGATCCCTCGCGCGAAATCGGCTTGATGCCGATGCCCGAGGTGTTGGGGAAGCGGATATTCTTGACCCCCATATCCTCGATCAGAAACTTGATGAGCTTCTTCGCTTCGGGCGATTCGGCCGCCCATTCGATGCCGGCGTAGATGTCTTCGGTGTTCTCGCGGAAGATCACGACGTCGAGCTTGTCGGGATTCTTGACCGGACTCGGCACGCCCTTGAAGTAGCGCACCGGGCGCAGGCAGACGTAGAGATCCAGCATCTGGCGCAGCGCGACGTTGAGCGATCGGATACCGCCGCCGATCGGCGTGGTCAGCGGTCCCTTGATGCCAACGAGGTATTCCTTGAAGGCCTCGACGGTCTCGTCGGGCAGCCAGCTCTTATACAAGTTGAAAGGTTTTTCGCCCGCGAAGACCTCCATCCACGCGATCTTGCGCTTGCCCCCGTAAGTCTTTTCCACCGCGTGATCGAAGACGTATTGCGACGCCTTCCAGATGTCGCGGCCAGTGCCGTCGCCTTCGATATACGGGATGATCGGCCGGTCGGGGACATGCAGCTTGCCGCCCTCGATCCGGATTTTTTCGCCGCCGCTGGGAATCTTGATATGCTCGAACGCCATTTGCCTCACGCTCTCTTTGTAATGAGGAATCCGCGCTCCGCGTAGGCAATATCGCCCGCCGGGACGCTCTCAACCGCCGCCATCATACAACAAACCCCCGCTATTGCCAGCCACGCCGCGCTCGTCCGCGCGCCCCACCCAATAATCTCGCCGTCGGCCGGCTCGCTTCAACGGCCGCCCATATCACGCCGGTCGCGATGCGGGGTTGATAACACTTGAATCACGCGCGAGCGGCGGGAGGAACTGCGATGGCTTCCGGTCTCACTGAAAATATATCATCGGCGATCATGGGTATTGGCGTTGCGGCCAGCGCACGCCCCGGTCATCTGGTCTGTCCGGCCGGGCGCGGCGGCGTAGGCGAGTTGCATCTGTACCGCGCGAGCTACGGGCCGCATGGTCTGGGCGCGCGCGTCGGTTACACCACGATCGATTCGCCGTTCGGAATTATTCTGGTCGCGGCGACGCCACACGGCCTGTGCTGGCTCGGCCTCAGCGATTCGGAACCGCATCTCGCCGACGAACTGCGCCGCGATCTGCGCGCCGCCGAGATCGCCCGCGACAATCGCGCGGTCGCGCCGATCGCCCGCACGCTCGTCGATTGCATCGTGCATGGCGCACCGGCCCTCGATCTTTCCCTCGATATCCGCGCGACCAGCTTTCAGTTCGCCGTATGGCGTGAGCTGTGCGCGATTCCGTGGGGCGCGACGCGCGCGTACGGCGAGATCGCGCGGCGCCTCGGCCACCCCGACGCCGCGCGCGCCGTCGGCCATGCCAACGGCTCGAATCCGCTCGCCATCGTGATCCCGTGCCATCGCGCGATCGGCGCCGACGGCGCGCTGACCGGCTACCGATGGGGCGTCGAGTACAAACGCCGCTTGCTCGATCACGAGCGCGCGCTGGCTCAACTGTCACTGCAATTCGGCTGATCGCGACGCCGCCGGCCACGCCGCACTGCTTTGGCGGATGGCCGTATCGGTTTGGCGGAGCGCCGCGCCTTCGCCTAGAATTATCCCGCGAGATCATCCGTCTGGATCGTCCGCCGGGAGAGGCCCATGAAGATTATTGTCGATTACGACCTGTGCGAGAGCAACGCCCGCTGTATGGATGTCGCACCCGAAATCTTCGAGGTGCGCGACGACGACAAGCTCTACGTGCTCGACGAAAATCCGCCCGAGTCGGCGCGCGAACGCGTGCTCCGCGCGATCAAGGTCTGTCCCAAGCACGCCATCACGCTCTCCGAATAGGGTTGCCCGCCACACGCCGCCGATCGTGCGGCGCGAAGTTCACGTCCCCTGAATCGGTGACGCCCAGCGGCTGAAGATGGCCGCGCCGATTCGCTTGAGCGCGGGAAGATGCGCGTCGATCCCCGCCATGATCGCGGCGCCGTCGATCCCGGCTTTCTTGAGCCCCGCGCCAAATTCCTCGACCAGCGCGGTCATGATCTCGCCCGTCATCTCGGCATGAAACAGCGTCGCGTAGGTCTTGTCGCCGTAGCGATAGGCCTGCACCGGCGTCAACTCCGACGACGCCAGCGCGACCGCGCCGCGCGGCAGATCGAAGACGTCGCTATGCCAATGCGCGCCAACGAATTCGGTCGGCAGATCGCGCATCAGGCGATCGCCCGCCGCCGCCTCGCTGAGCCGCACGCGATACCATCCGATCTCGCGCTCGGCGCCGCGCCGTACTTCGGCGCCCAGTACCGCCGCGATCAACTGACTGCCCAGGCATACGCCGAGGATCGGCTTGTCGGCCTTGAGCGCCGCCTCGATCAGCGCCATCTCGTCGCGCAGATACGGGTAGCGATCGAGTTGATAGACGGTCTCCGCGCCGCCCATCACAATCAGCCCGCCCAGCCCCTTGACCTCGCGCGGAATCGGCTGGCCGTCAAAGACCCGCACGTATTGCCAGGCGAGCGCGGCCTCTTCGAGTGCGTCGGCGATCGCGCCGAGGTTTTCCGCCGGATGATGTTGCAGGACAAGGATTTTCGCCATCTCAAGTACCAGACGCCGGCGGTTGCCACCGGGCGTCGATCTCCCTTGGGTTAAAGCTATGGGTCGGCGGCGCCCAGCGGTCAAGCACCGGCTCGTCGCCCTTACGCCGCGCGCACTTAGTCGGCGCCTGCGCGCCGCGCTTGCCGATAACCCGCCTGACGCGCCATGTATAGAGTGTGGCTTCGGCCGCGCGGCGTCCCGCAAGGATTGCCTTGGACGGGGCGAAAGCGCTAATTCAACCACGCGGCCGATGCGGCCGCAGATTTATAGTGAGGCCTGTCTAGCGGTGGAGAATCACGAACAATCGCCGTTCAAAGCGATCAAAATCGTCGAATGCGGCGAGGGAATCTCGGCGGCCTACGGCGCCAAGATGCTCGCCGACCTCGGAGCCGAGGTAATCAAGGTCGAGCCGCCCGGCGGCGATCTGACGCGCCGCCGCGGCCCCTTTCCCGGCCATAAACCCGACCCCGAAAAGAGCGGCATCTTCATCTACCTCAACGCCAACAAGCGCGGTGTGGTCGCCGACCTGACCAAACCCGAAGGCCGCGAACTGTTGGGCAAGCTGCTCGCCGACGCCGACATCCTGATCCATAACGTCGCCCCGCGCGATCGCGCCGCCCACGGTCTCGACAGCGCCGCGCTCTGCGCCGCCTATCCCAAACTGATCGTCACCGCGATCTCGATCTTCGGCGATACTGGCCCCTACGCCGACTGGCGCGGCTACGAATTGACCGCGAGCAACGCCGGCGGATGGGCCTTCCTGAGCCCCGGCGCGTCGCCGTCGCCCGAACTGCCGCCGCTCAAATGCTTCGGATCGCAGTCCGATTTCCAGGGCGGCGTGCATGCCGCGATGCTCACCCTCGCCGCCTATCTCCATCGCCTCAAGTCGGGCAAGGGCCAGGCCATCGACGTCTCCGAGCAGGAATGCGTCGCCGCGATGCTCGAGATGAACTTCATGCACTGGACCTACGCCAAGCGCGAGACCTCGCGGCTGGGCACGCGCCTGATCGGCCCGTGGTTCATCGCCGATTGCGCCGATGGACAGATCTTTGTCGTCACCGTCGAGGAGCATCAATGGAAGGCGCTGGTCGATCTGATGGGCAATCCCGAATGGGCCGCGGAGGATCTCTTCAAGGATCGCCTGTTGCGCGGCCAGAACCAGGACGCCCTCAAGGCTTTGATGGGCGAATGGTTCAGCACGCAGAAGGTCCAGGAGCTCTATCGCAACGCGCAAGGCCGCCGCATCCCGATGGCGCCTGTCAATACAATGCGTGACCTTTACGACAGCGAGCATCTCGCCGAACGCCAGTTCTTCGCCGCCCTCGAGCAGCCCGGCGTCGGCACGCTTCGCTTGCCCGGCCGGCCCACCCAGTACGGACGCACGCCGTGGTCGCTGCGCCGGCCCGCGCCGCGCCTGGGCGAGCATGGCGCCGAGGTCTTCTGCACCGAGCTCGGCGTCGCCCCCGATCGTTTCAACGACCTGCGCAAAGCCGGTCTGGCTTAGGTTCTGGAGGATATTGCAATGGCCGATCTGCCGCTCGCGGGAATCCGCGTGCTTGATTTCACCTGGGCCTGGGCCGGTCCGTTCTGCACAATGCAGCTCGCGCATCTCGGCGCCGAAGTAATCCGTGTCGAATCCGCCGGACGTCCCTGCGTCACCCGCGCGATTCCGCCCTTTGCCGACGATATCGCCGGACCCAATCGCGCCGGCTACTTCAATCAATACAACCAGGGCAAAAAATCGATCATGCTCGACCTGAGCAAGCCCGAAGCGATCGATATCGCCTGCCAACTGGTCAAGCATGCCGACGTCGTGGTCAACAACTTCGCCGCTGGCGTGATGGATAAGCTCGGCCTCGGCTACAACAAGCTGCGCGGTATCAAAGCCGACATCATCATGAGCGAGATGTCCGGCTACGGGCAGACCGGACCGTTCAAGGCCTTCGTCGGCTACGGACCGCCGGCCTCGGCGGCTGCCGGGATGTTCTTCGGCACCGGCTATCGCGGCGGCGGCGCCGGCGAAATCGGCGTCTCCTATCCCGACCCCAACGCCGGTATCTTTGGCGCCTTCGCGATCGTCGCCGCCCTGACCCATCGCGCGCTCACCGGCGAGGGCCAGTATATCGACCAGTCGCAGCTCGAGACCGCCGTCGTGCTGATGCCCGAGGGACTGCTCGAATACGAAATGAATCAGCGCGAACCCGAGCGCAACGGCAATCGCGACGCCGTGATGGCGCCGCATGAATGCTACAAGGCGGCCGGTGACGACGAAAAATGGGTTTCGATCGCGGTCGGCAGCGAAGCCGAATGGCATGCGCTGTGCCAGGTCCTCGGCCAGCCCGCCCTTGCCGGCGATCCGCGCTTCAAGACCGCCGCGCTGCGCAAACAGAACGAAGACGCGCTCGACGAAATCATCACGGCGTGGACCAGCACGCGCGATCGCTGGGAGACCACCCGCGCGCTCCAGGCCGTCGGCGTCGCCGCCTTCCCCGCGATGAGTAATCGCGACCTTGCCGAGGACGCGCATCTCAACGAACGCGGCTACCTCGTCCGGCTCGAACATCCGGAAGTCGGCCAGCGCGCACACGCCGGTATCCCCTGGAAGATGTCAGGTACGCCCTGCGCCGTGCGCTCGCCCGCGCCCTTGCGCGGCGCCGATACGGAAGAGGTGCTCAAGAAGTTGCTCGGCATCACCGGCGATCGGGTCGAACAGTTGCGCAAGACCGGCGTGCTCGCCTAGCGCGGCGGGCCGCCGGCGCCGCCCGTAAGAGAGTCTGAGATGGCAGCATCAGTCTCCGCGACCAGCAAATCGGCCGCCCTGCGCGCCCGCCTGAAACATCCGGTCATCGACTCCGACGGCCATACGATCGAATTCGCGCCGGCCATCGCGGATTACCTGAAGCAGGTCGGCGGCACCGCGCTGGTCGATCGTTTCCGCAGCGGCAATGGCCGCGGCGCGGGCGGCGGATGGCATCGCCTGAGCCCCGAGGAACGCCTCGAAAGGCGCTCGACGCGGCCGCCCTGGTGGGCCTTTCCGACCAAAAATACGCTCGATCGCGCGACCGCGACGCTGCCCAAGCTGCTCTACGAACGCCTCGAACAGTTCGGCCTCGATTTCACCGTGCTCTACCCGACGCTCGCGATGTTCGCCGCCCATCTTGAGGATGACGAACTGCGCCGCGGAGCGAGCCGTGCCTACAATATGTTTCACGCCGACCTGTTCCGCGAGTTCTCCGATCGCATCGCGCCGGTCGCCGTCATCCCGATGCATACGCCGGCCGAGGCGATCGAGGAGCTCGAGTTCGCGGTCAAGACGCTCGGCTTCAGGGCCGTGATGATGGCCGGCAACGTCCGCCGTCCGATCGCGACCGTGCTCAAGCGCGCCCCCGAAGTCACGCGCTGGGCCTTCTGGGTCGACCATCTGGCGATCGACAGCCTCTACGATTACGACCCGGTATGGGCCAAATGCGCGGAGTTGCGGGTCGCTCCCACCTTCCATTCGAGCAGCATGGGATGGGGCAGCCGCAACTCGGTCAACAATTACGTCTACAACCATATCGGCAACTTCGCCGCCGCCGGCGAGGCCGTATGCAAATCGCTCTTCATGGGCGGCGTGCCGCAACGCTTCCCGCAATTGCGCTTCGCCTTTTTAGAGGGTGGCGCGGGCTGGGCCTGCACGCTCTACGCCGATCTCGTCGCGCACTGGCACAAGCGCAATCGCCGCGCGGTCGAGAACTACAATCCGGCGAATCTCGATCGCACACTGTTCTATGATCTCTGCCGCCGCTACGGCACCGCCCTCATCCAGGACAAGATCCCGCGCCTGGCCGAGGCCGGCGAGCGTTTCAGCGGCGCGCATGAAGATCCCGCCACGCTCGATGAGTTCGCCCCGTGCAAAATCGAACGGGCCGAGGATATCCGCGAGGTTTTCGTCAAGCAGTTTTACTTCGGATGCGAGGCCGACGATCCGATCAATGCGTGGGCCTTCAATACCAAAGTCAATCCGTACGGCGCGCGGCTCAACGTGCTGTTCAGTTCCGACATCGGTCATTGGGACGTTCCCGATATGACCGAAGTTACCGAAGAGGCCTACGAACTGGTCGAGCACGGGCTCATCAATGACGACGAGTTCCGCGAATTCGTCTTTGCCAACCCGATCCGGATGTGGACCGGGCTCAATCCCGACTTCTTCAACGGTACGGCAATCGCAACCGAGGTGCGGAACTTTCACGCCGGCCGTTAGATGCGCGCCCAAAAAAAATGACGGCGGGAGCAAACTGCGCTCCCGCCATCCCGATGTTCGAAGGAAGGGGTACGGCTTCCTCCGAAGCTTTACCTTCCCCGTACTGTGCTACCGGCTCTGGATCGTCGAATTAGGAAGTGCTCAGCGAGCTGTCGATCTTGTTGACCAGCGAGCCGATGTCCTGACCCATCACTTCGTAGGTCACGAACACGACGATCGCGACGGCCGCCAGAATCAGCGCGTATTCCGTCATCGTCTGGCCCTTACGAAAACCTTGCACCTTCACATACAGACGAGTCATCATTTCCTTCATATCACTCTTCCTCCCGGACAAATTTGCGTAACTGTATGACCGCCTAATCGCAGCGAACATCGTTTTCCAGCTGGCGCCACACATCGGTCTCTCAGCGTACCAACTTGAAGACGACGTTCCCCCTTCCCGACGGATTCAAGTAATATGAGTTATGCTTAGTTATGTCAATACATCCAAATTGATGAATTTTAGGCGATTCTGGATCCTAGAGATGTTTTGAATCGCCGTGAAGCCAAAAACTATCCACCGGACGGTTATCCAACGCCCCCTGTATCATAATCGGCCATGTCTCGAATGCTCATCACCTCCCAGCGCTATGATAGAAAAAACCCGACAGTATCGACTTTCAGGAGCGGCAAAATCCCGACGCCGCAGTTATATCCACGCCCCTCCATCGATTCCGCGATGCGCCTTTCGGGAACCTCCGCACAAGCGCCATTGTGTCATTCTGAGCGCAGCGAAGAATCTCGGGATTCTTTACTGCGCGGACTCCGTTCAGAATGACGAACTGACTTGCGCAGTGTTTCCTTAGGGCGCGACGCCTGACTCTTGCGATCGCATCGGACTTGCTTTGAAGCGCAATTCCTAGCAGCCTGAGTTTCGGCTTAGACGATGGCCGGCGGGCACCTCGCTAAACGCTCAGGCCGACCTCCATTGCCCGGGCCGGTCCGCCGACGGCTTTTCGTTTTTACGATCGCACAACCGCTATGGCGCGAATTCTCATCCTCGACGACGAACCCGACATGGTCGAAAGCTGCCGGCGGATTCTCGCGCTGGCCGGCTACGAATGCCTGAGCACCAGCGACCCGCAAACCGCCATCGCGATGCTCGAGTCCGAGCGTCCCGACCTGCTGCTGACCGACCTGAGGATGCCCGCGATGGATGGCTTTCAACTGCTGCGGCGCGCCAAGGAGATCGATCCGCTGCGGCCGGTCATCATGTTCACCGCCTACGCTACGATCGAGTCGGCCGTCTCCGCGGTGCGCGAAGGCGCCTTCGATTACCTGCCGAAACCCTTTTCGCTCGAACAGCTCCGCGTCGCGGTCGAGCGCGCCCTGACCCAGCGCCGCCTGGCGCTCGAAAACCGGCACCTGCGCGAACAACTGCGCGAGACTTACGGCTTCGGCAATATCATCGGCGGCAGCAGCGCGCTGCACAGCGTGATCGAAATCGTGCGCAAGGCGGCGCGCACCGACGCCGACATCCTGATCATGGGCGAGTCGGGCACCGGCAAGGAACTGGTCGCCCGCGCGATTCACGCCAACAGTCCGCGCGCGCACCATCCGTTCGTCGCGGTCGATTGCGCTTCGCTGCCCGAGAACCTGCTCGAGTCGGAACTCTTCGGCCATGAAAAAGGCTCCTTCACCGGCGCCTCCGCCGTCAAGCTGGGACTGCTCGAGATTGCCGATCACGGCACCGTGTTCCTCGACGAGATCGGCGAACTGCCAGCCGGCCTGCAGGCCAAGCTGCTCCGCTTCCTGCAAGAGCGCCGCATCCGGCGGGTCGGCGGCACGCGTGAGATTGCGATCGACATACGCGTGCTTTCGGCTTCCAATCGCAACCTGCGCGAGAGCGTCACCGCGGGCGAATTCCGCGACGACCTCTACTATCGCGTCAACGTAATCGATATCGCCCTGCCCCCGTTGCGCGAGCGCACCGGCGACGTCTCCTTACTGGCGCAAACCTTTCTCCACAAGTACGCCCGATCCGGCGGCCGCGAGCTGCGCGGCTTTACCCGCGAAGCCATCGCACTGCTCGAAGCCCACGCGTGGCCGGGCAATGTGCGCGAACTGCAAAACGTGGTCGAGCGCGCCTGCGCCCTGGCCGACGGCGATCTGATTACGCCCGACGACCTGCCGGCCCATCTGGGAGCGCGGCTCCCGCCCGCTGCGCCACCCACCGCCAATCACGCCGCCGATGCGACAGCGATTCCGGCCACGCCGGAGCTCGCCGATCCGATCGCCACGCTCACCCTCAAAGAGGCCAAGGAGCGCTGGATCGGCCAGCTTGAAGCGGCCTACGTGGCCGAAGTGCTGCGCCGTGAAGGCGGCAACGTGTCGCAAGCCGCGCGCGTCGCCGGCGTCGATCGCAAAACCCTCCATCGCATCCTCAGCAAGCACAGCTTGCGCTGACGCGCTGGCGGATTCGGCGCGGGCCCGCGTCGGGCACGCGAAGATCGGAGATTTTCCGGAATTTTATTCGGAACTTATACGGGTTCAGCCATGCGGCGCACGGACCATCTGATGATCTGGCGCGATCGCCGCACTCACCGCGCGATCCAGTTCGGCCATCGAGAATGGCTTGAGCAGATAGTCCACCGCGCCCACTTCAGCCGCCGCCGCCACTGCGTCGGGACTGTGATACGCCGTCATCAGGATTACCGGCAACGGCCGAACCCGCCGCCCCGCGTGGCGCGCCACGGCCAGCCCGTCACCATCAGACAGGTACAGATCGGTCAGAACCAGGTCGGGAACCAGATGGTCGATCATTGTCATCGCCTCGTGCTGGCCATGCGCACGAAAGCACTCGTGACCCTTGAGGCCGAGCAGGCGCGCGCACGATTCGGCCAGGTCGGGCTCGTCGTCGACGATCAGTATTCGGCGGCCCGTCGCGAATCCGCTCGGCGCACGGCCTCCAGGCGAATTCTCGAGCCACTCGGGCGGCCCGCCGCGATCAGACATTGATCTGCACCTGATCCGGAACCTCGGCCAGCGGCAGCGTAATCGTAAAGGTCGTGCCACAACCCACTTCCGAGCGCACGTCGATGCGCCCCTGATGCTCGAGCATAATGCGCCGGCAGAGCCACAAGCCGAGTCCCGTGCCGGTCGCCTTGGTCGTATAGAAGACGTCAAAGATATGGCCGAGCGCGTCGGGCATGATTCCGCAGCCCGTGTCGCTAACCGACAACTGCGCGAAGCCGGGCCGATCGGGCAGCGCATGGCCCTCGATCCGAAGCGTGCCGCCGCCGGCCGCCATCGCGTCGCTCGCGTTGGCCAGCAAATTGATCAGCACCTGCTCGAGCGCGATCCGATCGCCCTTGATCGGCGCGAGCCCCGGCGCCAGCGCTACCGCGATCGAGACGCCCACGCGGCGCATTTGCTCGCGGAAGTTGCGCAAGGTCTCCTCGACCAGGTCGTTGAGATTTACCGGCCGCCGCTCGACCGGCCGCTGGCGCGCCGAGTTGAGCAGCTCCGCCGCGATCTGGCTAGCGCGCCGCGCATTGCGATGCACCACTTCGAGATCTTCGCGGGTCTGCGCCGACAGCCCCGGTTCCGCGGTCGCCATGATCAGTTCGATCCGTGAGGAAACCACCGCCAGCGGATTGTTGAGTTCGTGCGCCACCCCCGCCGCGATCGCGCCGAGCGCGGTCAGCGTCTCGCCGCGGCGCGCCTCGCGCTCGAGCTTCAGGCGCTCGGTCACGTCCGTGATGAAGGCCATTACGACGTCGCCTTTTATCGTATGCAGGAAATTCAGGCTGACCTCGATCGGAAATTCGCCGCCGTCCTTGCGCGCGCCTACCAACTGCGCGCCTACCCCCATTTGGCGCGATTGCGGGGCGGAAAAAAAATTCGCGCGATGGCCCAGATGGCCCTGGCGCAAGCGCTGCGGAATCAGCAGCTCGACCGGCTGTCCGATTAATTCCTCCAGCGTATAACCGAACATCTCGATCGCCTTCGGATTAACGTTGTGAATTGTGCCATCCGGGCTGACGCGCAGTATGCCCCACGCGGCGGCGTCGAACAGGGCGGCGGCACGCGCCGCGGTCTCTTCGAGATCCTGATTCACCCGCCGGATTCGCCCCGCCCAGCGCGAGGCGAGCACGTACAGCAGCCCGCCCGACGCGAGAATAAACGCCACGCGGTTCAACACCAGCGTGCGCGCCGGCATCTCGGACAGCGCAAACTCCGAGGTCACTACCCACAACAGACCAACCGCCAGGTAAGTCAGCGTGATGCCTACCGCATTGATCACCAATGCTTTTTTGCTGGGCGACTCTTCTGCCATCGGCGGCTCCGCGCGCACGATCCGCAATACCCATAAATATCACGCCGTGCGCCTTGCTCGCACCGCTTGGCGCCGCACCGCCGGCGACGCCATGCTATAGGGCGACGTGCGCCGATGGCGCCGCGTCGGGATACGCTCGAGGACGAGCGAATCCAAGCAGCGCCGGATGGCCTCGGGTTCGATGCCCAGGGCTTCGCACAGCGGCTCGAACGCAAACAGCCCGTTGGGTTGCGGCGCCCACTCCGGACGCAGCGCGAACCAGTTGCGCACTTCCAGAAAGCGCACCCGCTGTAAACGCGAGCGCGCATTGCGCGTCGCGACGTAACAGCGCAGTGCATCTTCTAGAACCGCATATAGCAGCCGAAATTCGCCATACATCGGAGCGTGCCGCTT
>DATLRA010000081.1:0-13124 GCA_035534935.1 Binataceae bacterium (SeqCode) | reverse complement strand
GGCCGAAGACCGCGCGCACCACCGGGGTCAGATCCTTTTCGTAGATTGCGCCGCCGGTCGCCTTCCGCACGATTGCGCGCATCTTCTCACCCTTGCCGCCCTCTTGGGCCAGGATGAAAGGAATATGGCTGTCGAGTTCGCCGGCGCTGCCATGCCACGAATAATGCGGCGTCACCGCGAAATAATAACGCCGCTCGATCGGCACGTCGGCGCCCGTGCGCGCGAGCAGCACGATATCACCCGCACGGTTGCCATAGGGTCCCGCGCCCAGCCAGCGCATCCGCCGGTCGAGTTCAATTAGGTCGGGCCGCGGATGGCGCGCGAGGTAGTCGCGAATCGGGACCAGACGCCGGCCGTCGTAGATTTCAAACGGCACGGCGGCGGCGCCATGCGCCACCGGCATGCGAGCGAAGATCAGATCGATCGTACCCTTGAGCCGGGGATAGGGGCGCCCGGTGCGATTGACCTTGTAGAAGGCCCGCACCACCGGCATCACGTCTTCCTCGAAATTCGGCGGCCTGCTCCAATCGCAGCGCTCGCCGCGACTCGCGCAGGTCGTGCGATCGGCGAGATAGATGTAGGCCATAAAGCCCTGGTAGGCGAGCACCGCCTGGTAGTCCTGCTCGCTATCGGTCAGCGCGAGCTTGGCCTTGCGCACGCGAAAGCCCACGTCGTTGACCACCGCGAATGGCGTGCCGGAGCCCTCGGCGCCGAGCGCGTGCGCGTGATCGTCGATCGTCGGCGTATGGCCGTGGTCGGCGATGAACATTATATAGGTCCCGTCGAGCGCCCCTTTTTTGCGATACTCGTCGAGCACCTGGCCCACGCCGGCATCGCTCACCCGCTCGATAAATTCGGTCTGCGCCTCGAGCGGATTTCTTGACGTATGAGTGAACGAGTCGACTCCGGGAAAATAGACCACCTGCAGATCGGGTACGCCATGCTGCTCGATCGCCGAAATGAGCGTCCGGACGGAGGCCAGATCGATGCTCGCGCTGAGCGACTTTTCCGCCGATTCGCCGACCATCTTGCCCTCGATCAACTGGGCCATCAGGCCGGTAAACGCACTCGGCTCGACGGTCGTGTAAAGCGTCGCACCGCGATAGACCAGCAGCAGCGAAACGTTGGTGTCGACCCCGAGCAATTCATAAAGCGTCGGCACCTCGATCGCTTTGCCGACCAGGTCGTTGACGATCGCGTCGTCCAGATCCCCGGTCTCTCCGATCGAGATCGGCACCGGCGCGAAGAACTCCCGCTTATCGCGCTCGAACCATTCATCGCCCGTCACGCCGTCCCAGGCCGGCGGGTCCCCGGTCATCACCGCCGTCCAGTCGGCGATCGTGCTCGAGGGCAGCATGGTCAGGGCGTGCGGCGCCGAGTAGGCATGGGCGAAGAGTCCGCCACTCGTTTCGGCCCCGAGCACGCCCGCGATATTGGGCGCCTTGCCCGAATGCACGGCGGCCATGAATTGATTGTAGCCGGCGCCATCGAGGGCAAAAATGATCATCCGCGGACCCGGCACCCGGGCCACCACAGGCGGCTTCAGGGTCTGCTCACCGCCGGTCGACATGATCTTCGTCACGACGTTGCAGGAGGCCACTCCGAGCGCCAGCCCGGCGGCAATCGCGGCCAGTGCGCGCAGCCCAATCGATCGGTTCATCGTGCCGCATCCCGCGCCACGCCGCGAGCACTCCGACGCCTAATTGCCACACCCGGAAAAATCTGACTACTCATCTGCAACATCCGATCCGGCAGCGCGTGGCCCAAATGCAACGCCACGGCGACTGGCACGGATAAACGCGATCATTTCAGCCACTTCCGGCACCACGACGCCTGCGCTTTCGAGCTGTGCCAGCGCATTTTTCAAATTGCGCCGCGCACCGAATACAACGCCAAAGGCGTCGCGCAGCGCGCGTATCGTTTTCGCATCAACGCCCGCACGACGCAGTCCGATCACGTTGACGCCACGCAACGTATGGGTCAGGTCCATGACGCAGAACGGCGGCACGTCGCGGCTGGTGCGGCTCAACCCGCGCATCAGGGCGAGCCGTCCGATGCGAACGAACTGATGGACCACGCAGTTGCCCGAGACCAGAACGCGATCGCCCACCTCGACCCATCCGGCGAGCAGCGCGCCGCCCGCGATAATTGCCGCATTGCCGACGCGGCAATCGTGCGCGGCGTGGGCGTTTTGCATGAAGAAGTTATCGTCACCGATCACGGTCGTGGCGCCATGCTCGGACCCGCGATGGATCGTGACGCCCTCGCGGAAGGTGTTGCGATGGCCGATGCGCACATACCGTACGCCACCGGTATACGCCAGCTCCTGCGGCGCGCCGCCGACCACCGCGTTTGGATGCAGCACGTTGTCTTCGCCAATTTCAGTGTCGCCGAGAATCGTCACGTGGCCAATCAGCCGCGTGCGCGCGCCAATCCGGATACGGCCGTCGAGCAGGCAAAAGGGGCCCACTTCGACGCCGGCGCCCAACTCAACCCCCGCCCCGACCACCGCGCTCGGATGCACCCGCGGCGCGGGCGTCTCCACACTCATCGGGGCGCTCGCACCGCCACGGCGGGTCTCAATGGATGATCTTCTTCCCGGCTTTACGATCGTCGGGATGCTCGCTGTCGTCGTCGGCCGGACCGCCGGGGACGCGATAGCCCTCGCCGGCCCACTTGCCCAGGTCGGCCATCCGGCAGCGCTCGGAGCAGAACGGGCGAAAGCGGTTAGCCTGAGCAGCCTCGGCGGGTTTGTTGCAAATCGGACAAAGCATCGTTGCGCGACCCGCCGATGAAAGTGCCAGATCGCTCGGATGGGCGCAACCGGCGCCGCCCACCCTTTTTCCGGCGGCGGCACCGGCGATGCGGACCTCAGTAGATCACGCTCGAACAGCGATCGCTGCCGCCGCTGGAGATGAAAACGCCGGCGCGATGATCGTATGTCATCAGTTGATCGTAACAAAACTCGCGCTCGTCCGGACCGCGGTAAGAAATCAGCACATGGACCACCAGGCGCGAGCGGCCGGCGCGCACGTCGCGGTAAACCTCGATCGGCACGAAGCGAAAAAACGAATGCCTGACCGTGGGCGAGATCATCCCGATGTTATTGGTCGCCGAGGCCACGCCGGCATCGAACAACGCCCGCCCGTTGACCACCAGGCCGATGCGCGCGACGCCGTCGCTGGCCGAGACGTGCCCGAAATTGCGAAAGTTGATCGCGATGCGCGCGCTCTCTTCGTCGCTGGTGTCGATCGACACGTTCTCGATGCCGACGTAGGGCCGCTCGGTGACCGAAAAGAGCAAGCTGGTGACTTGCGCGGTGCGCCAGGTGGCAAACGCGCTGCAGACCGTCGCGACCACCACCATGAAGGTCATGAAATCGTTGAAGCGGATTACTTGCGCGAGCCGTCCGATGACGCGCCGCTCGCCGCGGGTCAGGCCGGGGCCGGAAGCAAAGTCACTATCGATTGTCGGCGCGCCGGGTGCCTGGGCGCTAGCCGGCCGCCGGGAGCTCTCGTCGTCGGCCATTTCGCGCATCATCCCCCGCTGACATTCCGCACCCGCAGGTGCCGCTCAACAATGCCCGATGCGCGCCGTAAGGTCCATTAGCGATTTGGCAAAGAGGACCGATGTAACGATAAATTAGCTTCAATATCGCCGCTGAACGAGCAGCGGGAGGCTTGCGACAACAAATTGTGAGTTGACGCCATCAGGAGGGAATGGTACGCCGGTTTTAACCGCGCTGGGGCGGGTCAATTGTGCGTCAAGCCCAAAATTGGCCGGGCGCACTCGCAACGATCGGGGGAGAAAACAATGAGACAGAGTGCGCGATTGTATGCCCTGGCAGGCGCGCTTTTGGCGCTTGCCGCAACCGTGGATTTGTCCGCGCCACGCAATGCTCACGCAAACCTGACTTGTAGTCAAAGCGCCATCCAGGCAATTGCGCCGAAATCAGTGTCGATCACGAGCGCCCAGGAGACCACTCTTGGGTCTCCCTTCACCGCGTCGTACTGCGCGGTCATCGGCACTATCACCACGCTCAATCCCGGACCAAACCAGGTCGGATTCGAGGTTGACCTGCCGGATACCTGGAACGGACGGTTAGCTTTTTTCGGTAATGGGGGCTTTGCCGGCACGCTGCAAGCGGTCGGCACGACCGCGTACGACGCCACCCTTCAGGGGGGCTTCGCGGTGGCCGCAACCGACACCGGTCACGTCAGCACCGCGCCGGTACCCGACCTCGACGGCAGCTTCCTGCTCAACAATCTGGCCAAGACAGAGGACTTCGCCTTCCGCTCCGTACATGTGAGCACGCAGACCGCCAAGGCTCTCATTGCGGCCTACTACAGCAGTGCGGCGGACTTCTCCTATTACCTCGGATGCTCGACTGGCGGGCGCCAGGGGTTGGTCGAAGCGCAACTCTATCCTGACGATTTCGACGGTCTGTCGGTCGGCGACCCCGCCATCAGCGATCCGATCGCGGGCTTCAACTGGAACGACCAGGCGCTGCTCGCGACGGCCGATAGCTGGCTCTCGCCCGATAACATCCAACTGCTCGACTCGAGCGTGCTCGCGGAATGCGATGGGCTCGACGGCGTGGTTGACGGCCTGATCCAGGATCCGCGCAAATGCAACTTCGATCCGACGACGATCGAATGCGCCAACGACAACGTGACCGGCTGCCTCAATGCCGACCAGGTGACGGCACTGCATAAAATCTGGTCAGGCGCCAAGAGCTCGAACGGCCAGCAGCTTTATCCGGGGTATATGCAAAGCGATCCGGCCGGCGCGGACGGATGGGAGGCGTGGATCACCGGCTTCACGGCGCCGACCCTGGGGGTTGCCGAACCCTGGGGCACAAGCATTTATCCGCTACAATTTGTTTTCCAGGACCAGTACATGAAGTTTTCCGTCTTCAGCAATCCCGCTTACGATTCGCTGGACTTCAGCTTCAACAACGCCAAAGGCAATGTCTCGAAACTGGTGGCAAATGTCGCGCGGTGGGGCAGCAACGGCCTGAATCCGAACCTCTGGCCGCTGGTCCATCACGGCCACAAGCTGCTGATGTATCACGGCTGGAGCGACCCGGCCCTGACGCCGCTGGTCAGCGTTCAGTATTACCTGTCGGTTAACGCCGCAATCGGCAATAATTTGACCCGCACGCGCCAGACCGCGCGCCTGTTCATGGTGCCGGGGATGCATCATTGCGCCGGCGGGCCGGGCCCCAACACCTTTGACCCGCTCACTCCGCTGATGGGCTGGGTCGAAGGCGGCGTAGCGCCCGACGGTATTATCGCGACCAATCCTGACACGTCCCGCACGATGCCGTTATGCGCGTATCCGGAAACCGCTCATTACGACGGTACGGGTCCGGTTGATGTAGCGTCGAGCTGGACCTGCCATTAGCCGGGCGCTGACGAGGGCTTGACGGAGGCGCGGCCGCGATGGCCGCGCCTCTTTTCTTTGCCGATTGCCCCAAGCGCAATCAGGCGCTGCGCGGACCCGCCCAGCGCGACGGCGACCGGCCGGACCCCTTAGAGCTCGAAGTCGGATTCCTCGAGGATGCGCGACGCGCGGTACAGGAAGCGATTGCCAAGCACGCCGTCGATCACGCGATGATCGTACGAGAGCGCCAGATACATCATGGTGCGAATCGCGATTGCGTCGGCGCCGTCGACCTCGACCACCACCGGGCGCTTCTTGACTTCGCCCATGCGCAGAATGCCGACCTGCGGCTGATTGATGATCGCAAAGCCGTAGAGATTGCCCTCGCGGCCGGGGTTCGAGAGCGTGAAGCTGCCGCCCGCTAGATCATCGGCGGTGATCGCCTTGTCCTGGACCTTGTGCCGCAACCGTTCGATTTCGCGCGCCAGTCCGGTCAGCGACATGGTCTCGGCCGCGCGGATGACCGGCACCAGCAGACCCTCCTCGGCGTCCATCGCGACGCCGAGATTGATCTCGCGGCGCACGACCAGCGAGTCGCCGACCACCGAGGCGTTCATGCGCGGAAACTCCTTGAGCGCGCGCACCGCCGCCATCACCGCAAACGGCAGCAGCGTCAGGGCGAATCCCTCACGCGCGGCGAAGTCGCGCTTATGCTGTTCGCGCAGCGCGGTCACGCGGGTCAAATCGACCTCGGCGACCGTCGGCACATGCGGCGAATGGGTCTTGGAGAAGACCATATGCTCAGCAATGAGCTTGCGGCGGCGGTTGAAGGGCTCGACCGTATCGCCCTCGCGCGGCTGATACACCGGCGGGCGAAAGATTGCGGCGGTGGCCGGCGCAACCGCTGGCGCCGGCGCACTGGCGCCGGCGGCACCAGCGGGCGATGGCGGCTGCACCGCACCGGCCGCGGCGGCCGACGCATGTCCGGCGCTGCCGTTGGCGCGCGCCGCCGACTGATTGCCGGGGCGCAAGGATTCCAGGTAGCGCTCGACGTCGCGCTTGCTGATGCGTCCGCCAAGACCGGTCGCCGGCACCATGCTCAGATCGATGTGCTGCTCTTCGGCCATCCGCAGGACCACCGGTGAATAGCGGCGGCCCGCGCCTGAAGCGGCGGCAGGTATCGATGCGGGACGGATCGGCGTGACGTTGCTCACGCTGGCGGCCGGCGCGGCAGCGATCGGTTCGCTGGAGACGGCGGCGGCGGCAATGGCGGGCGATGACGGCGCCGCCGCCGGCATACGCGGCGCCGGACGCGCGGGCGCGGCTTCGGCCAGGGCGGCCGACGGACGCCGTTCGGATTGCCGCACGGCCGCGGCCAGGGCCGGCGCGCGTGATTCAGCCGCCGCGGCGGCGCCGGGCGCTTCGATCACCGCGATCACCGCGCCGATCGGCAGCGTCTGGCCCTCGGCGGCGACCAGTTTGGCGATCACGCCGGCGCTGGGCGAGGGAATCTCGGTGTCCACCTTGTCGGTCGAGATTTCGCACAGCGACTGGTCTTCCTTGACCATGTCGCCCTCCTTTACCAGCCATTTGGTAACGGTCCCCTCGACGACGCTCTCCCCCATCTGGGGCATGATCACTTCCGTTGCCATATCAGTAAGCCGCCAGGCTGCGGATCGCTTCCACGATCTTGTTGGTGTTAGGCAGGATGTACTCTTCGAGCGGCGGACTGAACGCGGTATGCGTATCGAGCGCCGCCAGCCGGCGCACCGGGCCGTCCAGCGAATCGAAGGCATGCTCGCCAATGATCGCCGCAATCTCGCCGCCGAATCCGCCGGTCAGGCGATCCTCGTGGACGATCAGGACCTTGCCGGTCTTGCGCGCGGTCGCCAGGATTGCGTCGCGATCGAGCGGCAGCAGCGAGCGCAGATCGATCACCTCGACCGAGAGCCCGTCTTCCTTCTCGACGATCTGGGTTGCGTCGAGGCATTGATGAAGTGTGCCGCCGTACGTGATGATCGAGAGGTCGCGGCCCGGATGGCGGTTCTCGGCCACGCCGATCGGCACGGTGAAGTCGCCGTCGGGCAGGTTCTCCTTGATACTGCGATAGAGCCGCTTGTGCTCGAAATAGATGATCGGATTGTCGTCGCGAATCGCGCTCTTGAGCAGACCCTTGGCGTCGTAGGCGGTGGCCGGCGCGACGACTTTGAGGCCCGGCACGCGGGTGAACCACGCCTCCGGATTCTGCGAATGGAACAGCGCGCCGTGGATGCCGGCACCCGAAGGCGCGCGCACCACCAGCGGGCATGCGGCACGCCCGCCGTGGCGATAGCGCAGCGTCGCGGCGGTGTTGACGATCTGGTCGAAGGCGCAGGAGATGAAATCGCCGAATTGCATCTCGACCACCGGCCGCATCCCCATGATGGCCGCGCCGATGGCGGCGCCGACGATCACGGTCTCGGCGATCGGCGTATCGATCACGCGATCCCCACCGAAGGCCTGCAGCAGCCCCTCGGTGACTTTGAACGCGCCGCCCAGCTCGGCCACGTCCTCGCCCATCACAAAGACATTTTCGTCACGCCGCATCTCTTCATGCAGCGCCTGGTTGATCGCGGTGAGATAGGTAACTTCCATGTTTAATAAACCGCCTCAGACCTTGCCGTTGCTGGAAGAATTTGCCGGGGCCGGCGCGTAGAGGTCTTCCATTGCCTCCTGCGGCTCGGGCAGCGCGCTCTGCTCGGCGAAGTCGACCGCGTCCTGCACCACCTTGCGCGTGCGCTCGTCGACCTCCTCGCGAATCCGCTTGATGTCGTGGCCCTTCTTTTCGAGATAGAGCTCGTAGCGGGGGATTGGGTCGCGACTCTGCCATTCGAGCAGCTCTTCCTTGTCGCGATAGAGCGCCGCGTCGTGCTCGCTGTGGCCGCGATAGCGATAGGTCTTGCATTCGATGAGCGCCGGCCCGCCGCCATCGCGCACGCGCTTGATGACCTTTTCGCTGAGTTGTACGACCGCCAGCAGATCGTTGCCGGAGACCACGTGGCCCTTGAAGCCGTACCCCGGCGCGCGGTCGGCCACATCCTCGATCGCCATCTGCTTTTCCAGCGGCGTCGAATAGGCGTAGCGATTGTTCTCGCAGACGAAGATCACCGGCAGCTTGCGCACGCCGGCAAAATTCATGGCCTCATGGACGTCGCCGCGCGACGACGCGCCTTCGCCAAAAAAGGCGACCGCGACGTGTTTTTCCTTCTTGATCTGGAATTTCAGCGCCGCGCCGGCCGCGACCGGCAATGACGACCCGAGCATCGAAGTCGATCCGAAGATCACGCGCTCCATGTCGCCGCCGTGCAGGAACGAATCCTTGCCGCGCGATAAGCCGGTCTCCTTGCCCATCAACTGGGCCATCAAGCGGCCGGGATCGACCCCGCGCACGAGGAAGACCCCCATGTCGCGATGCAGTGGGGCGACGAAATCGCCGGGCTGCAGCGGCGCGCAAATTCCGGTGACGATCGCCTCCTGGCCGGCACCCGAATAGACCCCGCCGACAATTTTGTTCTGGCGATGCAGCCGTGAGACCCGCTCCTCGAACGAGCGGATTAGCTTGACCCAATAGTAAAGCTGCAAATCGTATTCAACTCGCGCACTCGCCTCCGGTGAGGCCATCGCGGTTACAGGCTCGGCCATCGTTGCGGCACTCCTAAACCCTGAGGATTAGCGGTTACGCATGATCCTAAACAGAATTTAACGCAATTCCCAAGCGGATTTGTGGCCGGGCGAATCGTCCGATCCTGAGATTCGGTCAGATGGACGACCGATTCTACCGATTCGCGAGTCCTCCGGACGCCATCCGCACGACGCATCTCGACGCCAGTTGCCCCACCTCCCGCGCCCGATGCGGCGCGGCGCGCCAATGGCGCCGGGTCCGGACCGTGCGGTTGCCTCTACGGATCTGATGGCTTATAACGGGCCTAGATTAAGATGGCGCAAGCGGAACTAAACTCGCGGCGAGAGCCGATCCGCGACATTCTGGATCGGGCATTGGCGGGAGCGCGGCTCACCGAGGCTGACGCGATCGCGCTCATCGAATGTGGCGATGCTGACCTGCCCGATCTGATGGCCGCGGCGGCCGCGATGCGCGATCGGGCCAAGGGCCGCGACGTGACCTATTCGCCCAAGGTCTTTCTGCCGGTCACCAATCTCTGCCGCGATCGCTGCACCTATTGCACCTTCCGCAAGGACCCCGGCGATCCGGGCGCCTGGACCATGACGATCGCCGAAATCGCCGAATGGTCGCGGCGCGGGCGCAAGCTCGGATGTAGCGAAGCGCTGATGTGCCTGGGCGACAAGCCCGAGGTCGCCTTCAAGGAATATCGCGCGACGCTGGCGGCGCTCGGCGTGCGCAGCACGATCGAATATGTTGCGCAGGCCTGCGCGGCGTCTTTGGCCGAGGGCCTGCTGCCGCATACCAACGCCGGCATCATGTCGCGCGCCGAGATGGCGATGCTGCGGCCGCTCAATGTCAGCATGGGGCTGATGCTCGAGAGTATCGCGCCACGCCTGCGCCAGAGCGGCGGAGTCCATCAGTGGGCGCCCGACAAGGATCCGGCCGTGCGCCGCCGCATGATCGACGAGGCCGGCGAACTCAAGATTCCCTTCACCACCGGCATCCTGATCGGGATCGGCGACACGCCGGCCGAGCGCGCGCAGAGCCTCGTCGCGATTCGCGCGAGCCATGAGCGCCACGGCCATATCCAGGAAGTGATCATCCAGAATTTCCGCGCCAAGCCGGGTATCGCGATGGAAGACGCGCCCGAACCCGGCGCACTCGAGATGGCGCGAGCGATTGCGACGGCGCGCCTGCTGCTCGGCCCGGCGATGAACGTGCAGGCGCCGCCCAACCTGTCGCCGCACGAAATTGAATTGTTTCTTGGCGCAGGCATTAACGACTGGGGCGGTATCTCGCCGCTCAGCCGCGACTACGTCAATCCCGAAGCGCCCTGGCCGCATCTGGATCGATTGGCCGAGCGATGCGCGCGTGCCGGCTTTCACCTAAACCAGCGGCTCGCGATCTACCCCGAATTCATCAACGACGAATGGGTCGACCCGGCTCTCCGGCCGGCAATCGACCAACACAACGCCCGGTTGTCACTGGAGGTCTCAGCTTGAACCTCGACGATATGCGCCGCTATGTGGACGAGATCGAGGCGACGCCGTTCAACGTCCTGATGAATCAGGCGTCGACCGACGTGCGCGCGATCCTGCTTAAGAGTCTCGATTACCACGAGCTCACGCCCGACGAAGGGCTGACGCTCTATACCGCGCAGGGCGACGACCTGCGCGCGACAATCAAGGCCGCCGATCTGGCGCGCGCCGAAGACGTGGGCGAGGAAGTCACCTACGTCGTCAACCGCAACATCAACTTCACCAACATCTGTTTCGTCGGCTGCCAGTTCTGTGGCTTCAAGCGCCAGAAATGGGAGTCCGACGCCTACGACCATGCCGACGCGACGATCCTGGCCAAGGTCGCCGACGCGGTCGCCCGCGGCGCCACCGAAGTATGTATGCAGGGCGGCATCAATCCCGACATGCCGGCGTTCAAGTATCGCGATCTGCTGGTCGCGATTAAGTCGCACTTCCCCGACATTCATATCCACGCCTTCTCGCCGATGGAAATAATGTACGGGGCGCGCCGCACGCGGATGGAATATCCGGAATATATCGCGATGCTGCGCGAGGCCGGCCTCGGCTCGATTCCGGGCACCGCGGCCGAAATCCTCGACGACAGCGTGCGCGAGATCTTAAGCCACAAGAAAGTCGACGTCGCCGCCTGGGTCGAGATCATCACGACCGCGCATACGCTCGGCGTGCCGACCACTTCGACCATCATGTACGGCCACGTCGAGAATCCGCTTCATGTGGTCAATCATCTCGATCTCCTGCGCAGTATCCAGAAGCGCACGCACGGCTTCACCGAATTCGTTCCGCTGCGCTTCATCCATGAGAACACGGTGCTCTACCGCAAGGGCCTGGTGAAGCCGCCGACCAATCCATTCCTCGATCTGCAGATGTACGCGTTCGCGCGGCTGTTCCTGCGCGGCCAGATCGACAACCTGCAGACCTCGTGGGTCAAGCTCGGCGTCGATCTCGCGGCGGTTACGCTCAAGGCCGGATGCAACGATTTCTCCGGCACCCTGATGGAAGAGAGCATCACCGCGCAGGCCGGCGGCACGGCCGGCGAATTTGTCGCGGTCGACCTGATCGAAGACCATGCGCGCGCCGCCGGACGCGTCGCGATCGAGCGCAGCACGCTCTACAAGAAGCTCTACGACAGGAAGGCTCCCAATGGCGCGCGGCCGATTGCTCCCTCCCTCCAGCCCCTCGATCACCACGCTAGCGGGGGGAGTGGGGGCGGCTAAGTTTATTCGGGGGCTGGTCCGCCGGATCGATCCGCGCCAACTGACCGTCGTCGTCAACACCGGCGACGACGATCAGTTTTACGGCCTGCACGTCTCGCCCGACGTCGACACGGTGATCTATACGCTGGGCGGCGTGGTCAGCCGGACCAACGGATGGGGTCTCGAGGGCGAGAGCTTCAACGCGCTCGCCGCGCTCGGCCGGCTCTACGGCAAGCCGTGGTTCAATCTCGGCGATCGCGATCTGGCGACTCATCTTTATCGCACCGAGCGTTTGCGGGCGGGCGCGGGACTCACCGCGATCACCGCCGAGCTGGCCACGCGCTTCGGCGTCAAGGCGCGCGTGCTGCCGATGAGCGACGAGCCGGTGCGCACCTTCGTCAAGCTCAAACGGCGGCCGGCCGCCCTGCCCTTTCAGGAATACTTCGTGCGCGGGCGGGCGCGCGGCGCGGTCGAAGAGATCGAATTGCGCGGCGCCGCGCGTGCGCGTCCGACGGCGGCGGTGATGCGCGCGATCACACACGCCGACGCGGTGATTATCGCGCCGTCGAATCCCTTCGTCTCGATCGGACCGATCCTCGCGCTGCGCGGCGTGCGCGGCGCGCTCAAGGCGCGGCGCGCGCGGGTCGCGGCGATCAGTCCGATCGTCGGCGGCAAAACCGTCAAGGGTCCGGCCGACAAGATGATGCGCGGGCTGGGCCATGAAGTCTCGCCGCTGGGCGTCGCGCGCATCTACCGCGACCTGGTCGGGCTGTTCGTGCTCGACGTCGTCGACCATCGCTATCTCGAACCGATTCGCGCGCTCGGCCTCCACGCGATCGCCACCGATACCATCATGAGCACGCCCGCACGCGCCGCCGCCCTGGCGGACGTGGTGAGGCGCGCGCTCGTGGTGTAGGCTTACCCACCCATGGCATCAATCACGCTGACCGCGATCGAAGGCATCCCGATGATCATGCCAGGCGACAAGCTCGCCGAGCTGATCGTGCATGCGCTCGAACGCATGGACTTGAAGCTGGCGCCAGGTGACGTCCTGACGCTCTGCCAGAAGATCGTCTCGAAGGCCGAGAACCGGCTGGTCGATCTGAAAGATATCGAGCCGTCGCCGCTGGCCATAAATTTCGCCGCGCGCTGGGACAAGGATCCGCGCGCCGTTGAGTTGGTGTTGCGCCAGACCAGCCGAATCGTGCGCATGGACAACGCCGTGATGATCGTCGAGACGGGCCCCGGATGGGTCTGCGCCAACGCCGGGATCGACGAGTCCAACAGCATGGCCGACGGGCGGGCGATTCTGTTGCCGGAAGACGCCGACCGCTCGGCCGCGCGCAT
>DATLRA010000080.1:0-14567 GCA_035534935.1 Binataceae bacterium (SeqCode) | reverse complement strand
ACCGGCGTGCGGCCGGCCGCACGATCGAGGTGCTCGATCCGGCCGCCGGCACCTATCAGCCGTATATTCCGCCGCGGCCGATCGAATTCGTCGAGCGCATGAAGGCGCTCAACCGCGTCGGCCGTTACCGCGCCGCGCAGGCCGTGATGGCCGCGGCGGCAGGCGCCGCGGCCGACCTTGCACGGCGCGTCGTGATGGGTTACGTGAGCTACGCGCTGAGCTGTGTCGGCGAGGTCGCTTACAGCCACGGTGACGTCGATACGATTATGAGCTACGGCTTCAACTGGACGCCGCCATGCGTGATCGTCGATCTGTTAGGCGCGCGCGAAACGATCGCAATGTTCGGCCGCTATGGGCTGCCGGTGCCGCCGGTGGTGGAGCATGCCGCGCAAAACGGTGTAAAATTATTTACCGGTGGGGTGCTCGAATACGGCCGCACCTTTGTTGGATAAGGAGAAGCTCAGGATGACACAACCGCCCGTCTATATCCTCGGTGGAGCGCAGAGCGATTTCGCCCGCAACTGGACCAAAGAAGGCAAGCATTTCGTCGCCGTGATGAGCGAGACGATGACCGACGCGCTGACCGGATCGAAGATCGAGCCGCGCGAGGTCCAGACCGCCCATGTCGGCAACTTCGCCGCCGAACTCTATGCCAAGCAGGGACAGCTTGGCGCGTTCGTGCTTGAAGCCGATCCGATGCTGTCGGGCATTCCGACCGGCCGCCACGAGGCCGCCTGCGCCTCGGGTTCGATTGCGATCCTGGCCGCGTCGGCCGAGATCGAGGCGGGCCGCTACGACCTGGCGGCGGTGGTCGGACTCGAGCAGATGAAGACCGTCGACAGCGTCACCGGCGGCGACTTCCTCGGCACCGCGGGATGGTACGAGCGCGAGTGCAAGGGCAAGGACTATCCGTTTCCGCGGCTGTTCGGCCGCCTCGGCGACGAATACGACAAGCGCTACGGCCTCAAGGATGAGCATCTCGCGCGGATCTCGGCGCTGAACTTCGCCAACGCCCGGCGCAATCCGCGCGCGCAGACCCGCAGTTGGTTCATGAGCGAGGGCAACGCGCAGCAGCAGAGCAAGTTCAACCAGGTCATCGCCGGGCGGATCAAGGTGAGCGATTGCTCGCAGGTCACCGACGGCTGCGTGGTGCTGTTCCTGGCGTCGCAGAAATTCGCCCTCGAATGGGCCAAACGGCACGGCCAGCAGCTTGCCGACATTCCGCGCATTTTAGGCTGGGGCCATCACACGGCGCCCCTCGAGTTCGACACCAAGGTCGCCGAAAGCCGCGACAATCAATACGTGCTGCCGCATACGCGCGCCGCGATCGTCGACTCGTTCAAGCGCGCCGGCATCGGGTCGGTCGCCGATCTGTCGGGCATCGAGACCCACGACTGCTTCACCACCTCGGAGTACATGGCGATCGATCATTTCGGCATCACCAAGCCGGGCGAGTCGTGGAAGGCGATCGAAGAGGGCGTCATCGAGATGGACGGCAAGCTGCCGATCAATCCGAGCGGCGGGCTGATTGGCGCGGGCCATCCGGTGGGCGCCACCGGCGTGCGCCAGATGCTCGACACGTGGCGGCAGATCACCGGCAACGCGGGCGACTACCAGATCGAAGACGCGAAAAAATTCGGCATGCTGAATATCGGCGGCAGCGGCACGACCAGTTGCGCCTTCGTGGTCGGCCGCTAACGCACGTCCGATTCCGGCGACATTCAACTGACCGAAGTGGCCAAGGCAGGCGCGAGCGTGCGGCGTGATTGCCGCGTGCTCGCGCCCGCGATTGTGCGGCGATCGTCGTTTGCGCGACGCGATCGTCCTTCGCGTGCGGCGGCCGACCGCTATCGCGGGGTCGGGCGCTTGCGGCGGCGGCGATGACGTTTCGATTTGCGCGGTCCCGATGGGCGCGTAGTGACTTCGGACGCGCTCGCCGCAGCCGGCTCGTTGAGTTTGGCGGCGGCGCTCTCGGCGACCGGATCGGGCAGGCCGCCCGCCGTGCGAATTCCCGACACCGCGACCACGATGAAGGCCGCCGCGATCGGCCACATCACGAGCGGCGGAATCGTCCAGCCGATCGCGAAGGCCAGCACGCCCGCGGCGAACGCCAGCACGCTCGAGATTTCGAGCGCGCGCTGATTGCGATCGGCGTTGGCGATTAGCCCGGTCGCGACGAAGCCCGCGATCGCGCCCAGGAACGACGCCGCCGTCAGCGCCCATCCGAGCGGCGTAGCATAGACGTCGTGCGGGGCGAGGCGGCCGAGCGCCAGCGCGATCGTCGCCGCGGGATTGAACTGCACCGCCAGGAAGCTGATCGCGACGATGGCGTACCACGCCGGGCCGCCCGCGCGCAGAAGGCCAGGCGATAGACCGGTGTTGGTGGATGGTGCGGTGGCGTTGGATGCGTTCATGATAATTGCCTGGGCCGAGAGGCGCGTCGCGCCGATGCGGGTCGCTTGCCTTCGCGGCGTTGTTCCAATGTACTCATCTGGCGCCGCCGCGCGAACCGCCCCTTTCCGGGCGCGGCGGCCCGGAGCGGCGCGCATTGCGGATGTGGACGCGGCAGATTCAAAACTTAAAGTGATGCATGAGGGCTCGGCGCCGGGCGCGCGCGAGCGCCGGGCGCCGCCGATCGCACTGACCGGCATCGCCGGGCGCGTGCTGGTCAAAGAGGTCAACTGGCTCGGCGACCTGTTGATCAGCCTGCCCGCCTTGCGTGCGGTGCGCGCGGCCTTCGCGCTGTCGACGCTGAGCGTGATGGTGCGATCCGAACTGGCGGGGTTCTTCGACGGCATGGGGTGGATCGACGAGGTGATTCCGTACACCGTCCGGCGCGGGCCGCGCGGCCTGCGCGATCGCTTCGCGGCGATCGGCAAAATTCGCGCGCGGCGCTTCGATCTGGCGATTATGTTTCCCAACAGCTTCGAGTCGGCGCTGTGGGCGATGCTCGCCGGGGTGCCGCGGCGCGCCGGCTTCGTCGCCGACGGCCGCCGCGCCTTACTGACGCATCGCGGTACACCCGGTGCCGACGCACTCGATGGACATCAGCGCGACTACTGGCTCGCGATGATCGGCGCGACGATGGGTATCCGGCCGGCGCAAGGCACCGAAGCGGTGCGGCTCGAGGTCGCCGAGCGGCATCGCGAAACGATGCGCGCATGGCTCGCCGCGCGGCGGATGAATCCGGACGCGCCGCTGATCGCGATCGCTCCGGCGGCGGCCTACGGCCCGGCCAAGGAATGGCCGCTGGTGCGTCAGGCCGCGCTGATCGATCTGCTGGCCGAGCGCGCGGGCGCCGAATGCGTGCTGGTCGGCGCGCCGGCGGAACGGGCGGTATGCGAGCAGGTCGCGGCGACCAGCCGGGCGGGCGCGATCGTCGCGGCGGGGCAGACCAATATCGGCGAGTTGATCGCGCTGCTGGCGCTATGCAACGGGTTCGCCGGCAACGACTCGGGCGCGATGCATCTGGCGGCTGCGCTGGAAATTCCAACTGTGGGAATTTTCGGATCGACCAATCCCCTGCGCACCGGGCCGCTCGGACCGCATGCCGGCTACGTCTATCATCGGATCGAATGCAGTCCGTGCCTGGCGCGCACCTGCCGCTATGGCCATTACAACTGCCTGCGCGAAATCGCGCCCGGCGAGGTCGCGCAGCGGTTGGCGGCGCTCGGCGCCTTTGCGGAAAAGCGTAAGTGACACTTTAAGTTTCGATCGATACGGCGCGCGGGCGCCGGCGCGGGAGTGATGCGGATGAAACTGGGCGAGATAGCGGCGCGGCTCGGGCTCGAGTTGCGTGGCGATGGCGAAAGCGAGATTGCGCTGCCCGCGCCGATCGAAGCGGCGGGGCCGGGCATGATCACGTTTGCGGTCGGGGCGAAATATGCGGCGGCGCTGCGCGCCAGCACGGCGGCTTGCGCGATCGTGCCGGCCGCGATGGCCAGCGAGGCGCGCTGCGCGACGCTGATCAGCGACCATCCGGCGTTCGACTTCGCGCGGGTGTTGGGCCTGTTCTTTCCGCCGTACCGGCCGGCCGCGCGAATCGACCCGACCGCGGTGATCGCGCCCGACGCGCGGATTGGCGTGGAGGCCGCGATTGGCGCGTATTGCGTGATCGGCGCGGGTGTCGCGATCGGCGCCAATGCGGTGATTCATCCGCATGTGACCATCTATCCCGGCGTGCGCATCGGCGACGACTTCACCTGCCACAGCCAGGTCTCGATTCGCGAGGGCACGACGATCGGCAGCCGCGTGACGATTCTCAATGGCGCGGTGATCGGCGGCGACGGCTTCGGCTTCGTCGAGCATCGCGGCGGCCTGGTCAAGGTGCCGCAGGTGGGCGGCGTGGTGATCGAGGACGACGTCGAGATCGGCGCAAACACAACAGTGGATCGGGCGACGATGGGCGCCACGCTATTACATAAAGGTGTTAAACTCGACAATTTGATCCAGATCGGCCATAACTGCGAAGTCGGCGAATACTCGCGCATGGCGGCGCACACCGGGCTGGCCGGATCGGTCAGAATCGGCGCGTGGTGCCAGTTCGGGGGACAGTCGGGCTTCGCCGACCATCTCAAGATCGGCGACCGCGTGCAGGTGATCGCGCAGTCGGGCGTGCATAGCAACCTGGCCGACGACGCGGTGGTCGGCGGCACGCCGGCGATTCCGGCGGGAATTTTCCGCCGGATGCTGGCCGTGATGCCGCGGCTGCCCGAGATCGCACGGCGGCTGCGTGCGCTCGAGCGCGCGGCGGGCGCGCGGGCGCACGATGATTGAGGCGAGGGTCGCCTTGCGGGCCGCGGCCGGCGGGGCGCGAAGCGGGCGTTTCCCGCTACGCGCGGTAATCGTTGTCGCGTTGGCGATCACGTTGAGCGGATGCCTGGTGCTGGCGATTCCGAGCGTGGCCTACGAAGGCTACAAGTACGAGCACCAACCGAAGGCCGCTACCGCCAGAACGCATCCCGCGCCGGCGCCCGACAATTCGATCGAGTAGCGCGGCGGCGCCTGGCGCGGCCGGGGGATGCGCTACGTGGGCTTGGGCAAGGGCGGCGCGGGCGGCGTGACCGGCGCGGCGGTGCCGGCGGCCAGCGCGCGCATCCGCATGAACGGCTCGAACAGATCCATCGGCAGCGGAAAGACGGTGGTCGAATTGTGGTCGGTGGCGATCTCGGCGAGCGTCTGCAGGTAGCGCAATTGCAGCGTGATCGGGTTGCGCGCCATGATCTCGGCCGCATCGGCCAGGCGTTGCGAGGCCTGGAATTCGCCCTCCGCCGCGATCACCTTGGCGCGCCGTTCGCGCTCGGCCTCGGCCTGGGCGGCGATCGCGCGCTGCATATCCTGCGGCAGATCGATATTTTTGAGCTCGACCAGCACCACCTTGATGCCCCACGGCTCGGTCTGCGCGTCGATCACTTCCTGGATCTTGGCGTTGAGCTTTTCGCGCTGGCTCAGCAGGTCGTCGAGTTCAGTCTGGCCGCCGACGGAGCGCAGGGTGGTCTGCGCGAGTTGCATCGTGCCGTAGAGATAGTCGCGCACCTCGGTCACCGCGCGCGACGGTTCGATGACGCGGAAGTAGAGCACGGCGCTGACTTTGACGGTCACGTTGTCGCGCGTGATGACGTCCTGCGGCGGCACATCGAGCGTGACCGTGCGCATGTCGATGCGCAGGAAGCGCTCGATCAGCGGAATGATAAAAGTTACCCCGGGGCCGCGATACGGCATCAGGCGGCCCAGCCGGAAGACCACCGCGCGCTCGTATTCGTTGAGCACCTTGACGGCGCTCAGCACCGCGATCACGGCGATGAAGATCACCACGCCGAGGCCATTTATCATCGGGAATCCTCCATCGTTGCGGTCTCTGAAAATCGTTAGGGAACCTCGGCACAGGTCAGTTTGTCATTCTGAACGGAGTCTGCGAAGTGAAGAATCCCGGGATTCTTCGCTCCGCTCGGACTGTACGGTCACTTCGAGGCCATTTACCGCAACGACCTGCGCGCGCGTGCCGGCGGCATGTGGCCGGTCCGATACCGCGCGCCAGATCTCGCCGTGGACGAAGAGCCGTCCGGGCGCGCCGGGGGCGATCGGTTCGCGCACCTCGCCAATCTCGCCGACCAGGCCCTCGGCTCCCGTGCGCGCGCCGGGCCGCCGCGCATGCAGCACCAGGTAGCCGATACCGAGCACGATTGCGCTGAACCCGACCGCGGCGCCCGCGATAATCCCGCGATTGACGGCGAGATTGGTTTGCGACGTATCGACCAGGAACAGCGAGCCGAGCACGAACGCGATCACGCCGCCGATACCCAACACGCCAAAGCTGGTGACGAAGATTTCCGCGACCAGCAGCGCCGCACCGAGCATCACGAGCATCAGGCCGGCCAGGTTGATCGGTATCACCTCGAACGAGGCGAGCGCGAGCAGGATGCAGATTGCACCGGCCACGCCGGGCAGGTACGCGCCCGGATGGGCGAACTCGAAGTACAGCCCGATCATCCCCGCGAGCATCAGCAGGTACATCAGGTTGGGATCGGCGAGGCGGTTGAGCACGCGCTCGCCCAGGCGCATCTCGAGCGGCCGGACCTGCGCGCCCGCGAGATGAAGCGTGAGCGCGCGGCCGTCGCCGAGTTTGATCGTGCGGCCCGACGCTTGCGCGAGCAGATCGTCGAGGTTGGCGGCGACGATATCGACGACGTGGAGCTTGAGCGCCTGATCGTCGCTGATCGAGGAACTCTTGCGCACGGCGTCCTGAATCCAGGCCTCGTTGCGGCCGCGCTGATGTGCGACCGTGGCCGCGAATGACGCGGTGAAGTTCTCGAGCTTCTCACCGACCACGCCCTTGGCCGCGTCGCCGTTCATTTCAATCGGATGGGCCGCGCCAATCGTCGTCCCGGGCGCCATCGCGGCGATATTCGCCGACTCGGTGATAAACGTCCCGGCCGAGGCCGCCGCCGCGCCCGCCGGCGCGACGTAGACGATCACCGGCACGGGCGCATTGAGAATCGCCTTGACGATATTCCGCGTCGACGAGAGCAATCCGCCGGGCGTGTCGAGCCTAATCACGAGGGCGGCGGCGCCGGTGCGATCGGCGGTGGCGATCGAGTCCTCGATAAAGTCGGCGGTGGCCGGATTGATCGGACCGTCGATATCGATGAGGCTGGCGAATCGATCGGCGGACGCCGGTGCTGCAAGCGCGTTCGACGCTTGCGCCGTGGGACTCGCGACCGGTGACGATTGGGCGCCGGCGCCCGCGGCGGCGACGATCGCGAGCGCGGCCCCGATGACGAGCATCAGGGCGGCGGGCACAATCGCGATCGGCTTGCGGCAAGGGTTCACGTGGATTGGGTGGACGAGCTTCGCTCGATCCTAGCGCTGCGCGCCGCGATTCGGAATCGGCCGTCCGAGCAGCCTCATGACCTCCTGGATATCGGCCCACACCGCGCGCTTCTCGCTCGGGTTGCGCAGCAGGTAGGCGGGATGAAACGTGGGCATCATCTTGATCCCGCGCACCTCATGCCAGTTGCCGCGCAGTTTGCTAATCGGCGTTTTAAGCTTGAGTAACGCCTGCACCGCGAAGCTGCCCAGGCCGACGATCGCGCGCGGGCGTACGAGATCGATCTGGCGCAGCAAGAAGGGTTCGCAGGCGGCGACTTCGTCGGGCTCGGGATTGCGATTTTCCGGCGGGCGGCATTTGATCACGTTGCAGATGTAAACCTCGGCGCGCGTCAGGCCCATGCCGCGCTCGATGATGTCGGTGAGCAACTGGCCGGCACGGCCGACGAAGGGCTCGCCGCGCGCGTCCTCGTCGGCCCCGGGCGCCTCGCCCACGAACATCAGTTCGGCGTGCGGATTACCGGTGCCGAAGACGATATTGGTACGCAGCGGCGCGAGCTTGCATCGCGTGCATTCGCCGATGAACTCGCGCAGTGCGGGGAGGTCGGCAGTCTTTTCGAGTCCTGGATAGAGGTAGAAGAGATCGGCCGGCGCGGCGGTCGGCGATCCGGCGGCGGCGGCTGGCGATGCGCGTTCCGGGGCTGGCGATGCGGATGATGCGCTCGCACTCGCCACGGCGGCTGTGATCGAGGTGCCGCGCGGGCCGGCCGCATAGACCGCCGCGCGCGCTCGCAACGTCGATGGGGCGCCGCTTGCGGCAGCGATCGCGGATGCGGGCGCCGCGGCCTGCGCGGATGCCGGCAGACCCTCGAGTCCCTCCTCGCGAAGCTGTTCGACGTAGTCGCGCAGCGAGGCCAGGATTGTCGGGCGGTCTGGCGGCGATGCGGAACTGCTCATAAGATTGGTCTGCTCATCAGAATGCGATGCGTACAGTTTTGCGTATTGGGCAGAGTCTCGAAAGGCGGTGCGACGAATTGGCGCGGCGGCAACGATGATTTTACTTGCGGCATTCGGTTTGTCGATCGCGCTGATCCTGCTGCATCCGGCGACGGCGCTTGCGTGGGGTCCGGTGACGCATGTCGCGCTGGGCATCCAGACGCTTGCGACGGTTAGCACCCCCGACGGACTGCTACAAGCCGCGCTGGCCAACCTGCCCGAGGTGTTCCTCTACGGCAGCCTGGCGCCGGATATCGTGCAGGGGCGCCGCTTGCAGAGCCGCCTGCGACGCCATTCGCACAACTGGGCGACCGGAGTGGGGCTGCTCAACTCGGCGCGCGACGAGCCTGAGCGGGCGTTCGCGCTGGGCTACATGGCCCATCTGGCGGCCGACGTGGTGGCGCATAATTTTTTTCTGCCGGCGCGCTTCGTCGGTCATTTCGATCGCGGCATCGGCAGCCATATCTACGAGGAGGCCTGCTTCGACAGTCTCTTCGACGCGGAATATCGCGACCTGCTGCTGAAACTGCTCGCCATCGA
This sequence comes from Binataceae bacterium (SeqCode), assembly GCA_035534935.1. Taxonomy (GTDB): domain Bacteria; phylum Desulfobacterota; class Binatia; order Binatales; family Binataceae; genus JADMIL01. Next base: position 5,705 of record DATLRA010000080.1, on the reverse strand, counting down.
TTTCCATCCGCTGGACAAGATTCTCAAACGCGCAATCGACTCGCCGCTGGTCGGCTTTCGCGCGCATCGGATGATCTTCGAAGGCGGCCTGCGGCGAATCCGCGAATGGGATCGCGTGATCAAGGCGATTAGCGGTGACGCGGGGATCGCCAGCGCCGAGGCCGAGATTTTTTCGCACGCCTCGCGCGGGGCGATCGGCGAGGCGTTGGCGGCGCATGGCGCGGCGCCCTGCTGCCTGTTCGATCCGATGGGCACCGAGGCGATCCGCAACGCGCTGGCCTCGCGGCGCAACCTCATTCGCCTCACGCGGATCGGTCCGCAGGCGGCACAATCAGCGACCGCGCTGGCCTCGTCGATGCTCAAGGACGTAATGGCGCATCTGCGTCAAACCCCGTTCGGCAGAATTTGAAATCTATGCGCCACCACGGCGCACGCGGTCGCCGCCCGAAGTTCAGAGTTGATGAAGAGTGCAAAACTTTTAGTTTCCGTGAAACCTTTGAAAGGTTTCACCAAGGCTAAGATTTTGTACTCTTCATCAACTTGACGTTGAGTCCGCGGGGTTCTGATCACGCCTCGTGCGACGAGCGGAGTGGGGTGGGGCGGGACTTCGACCTGGCCGTGCGGAGAGCCACCAGCCGATCGAGGATCACGTCGGCGACTTCGTCCTTCAAGAGCTTGGGCGTGGTCTCGACGCGGCCGTCCGCACTGAGCATCGTGACGATATTGGTATCGACGGCGAAGCCGGCGTCGGCGCGCGAGACGTCGTTGCCGACAATCAGGTCGAGCTTTTTGCGCCTGAGCTTGTCGAGCGCGTTGACCTCGAGGTCCTGGGTCTCGGCGGCGAAGCCGATCAGGATGCGCGCGGCCTTTTTCGCCGCCAGGCGCGGCAGTTCGTCGGTGATCGGCGCCAGATCGAGGAGCATCCCGGCGCTGTTTTTCTTGAGCTTGTGCGGCGCCGGATTTTTCGGCCGGAAGTCGGCGACGGCGGCCGCCATGATCAGCGACGAGCACCACGGGAAATTACGCGAGGTCGCACTCAGCAGCTCGGCCGCCGCGACCGTGTCGATACGCTCGACGCCGTGCGGCGTCGCGATCGCCGACGGTCCCGCCACCAGCCGCACCGCCGCGCCGCGCCGCCATGCGGCCCGCGCGATCGCAAAGCCCATCTTGCCGGTCGAGCGGTTGGAGACGAAGCGCACCGGATCGATCGGCTCCTGGGTCGGACCGGCGGTAATCAGGATGCGCTCGCCAGCCAAGTCGTGCGGCGTGAGCATCCGCTCGACCTCCTCGACGATCACCACCGGGTCGACGAGGCGGCCCTTGCCCTCGTAGCCGCAGGCGAGAGCGCCGGCGCCCGGCTCGATAATCGTCGCACCGCGCGCGCGCAACTTGTCGAGATTTTCGACCACCGCCGGATGCGCGTACATGTGGACGTTCATCGCGGGGGCAAATGCGACCGGACATTGCGCGGCGAGCAGCACGGTGGTCACGAGATCGTCGGCGAGACCATAGGCGGCCTTGGCGATAACATTGGCGGTGGCTGGCGCGATCACGATCGCGGCGGCGCTGTCGGCCAGCCGGATATGGCCGATCTCGGATTCCTGGGTCAGGCTGAAGGTCTCGGTCGCGACCGGATTGAGGCTCAGCGTCTGGAGCGTCAGCGGCGTGATGAACTCGGCGGCGTTGCGCGTCATCATCACGCGCACCCGCGCGCCGCGCGCGACCAGCAGGCGGATCAGTTCGGCGGCCTTGTAGGCGGCGATCCCGCCGCATACGCCCACCACGATCGTCTGGTCCTTGAGGATGGACATCGTGAACGAGATTCTAGCTATGGATTCGCAAGAAAGAAAAGTACGTCGCGGGGCTCTTGGGTTAACGTCCGCTGTGCGGCGATCAGAATCCCGCAGCGATCCTTACCAGGTATGGGCCTTATCCGACTAGGTGCGGAGCTTATTCGGCTCGACCAACGGGAGCGTGGCCCACCGGCGGCATGGAATGCCACGTTAGCGTTCGATTTCGCCGGCGATGAACTTTTCGACCCGATCGCGCGCGATATCGTCGGGCATCTGGCGCGGCGGATGCTTCATCGTGTAGGCCGCGATCGAGAGCAGCGGGCCGCCGATCTTGCGATCGCGCGCCAGCTTGAGGCAACGAATCGCGTCAATTACGACGCCGCCCGAGTTGGGCGAATCCTGCACCGACATGCGCAATTCGAGTTCGATCGGAATACCCGCGAAGCCTTCGCCCTCGATCCGGAGGAAGCAGACCTTGTTGTCGTTTTGCCACGGGATGTAGTCCGACGGGCCGATATGCACGTCGACGTCGGGCATCCGCTCGGGCAGCACGCTCTGCACCGCCTCGGTCTTGGACTTGCGCTTGGACCCCAGACGCGAGCGGTCGAGCATGTTGAGGAAGTCGGTGTTGCCGCCGGTATTGAGCTGGTAGGTATGCTTGAGCTTGATGCCGCGGTCGGCGAACAGCTTCATGATCGCGCGATGCAGGATGGTCGAGCCGAGCTGGGATTTTACGTCGTCGCCGATCACCGGAATCTTGCGCTCGGCAAACTCGTTGGCCCATTTCTCGTTCGAGACGATAAACACCGGCATGCAATTGAGCAGGCTCACGCCGGTTTCCAGGCAGGCGCGGGCGTAACGCTCGACCGCCTTCTGGCTGCCCACCGGCAGATAACAGAGCATCACCTCAGCACCCGAATCGCGCAGCCGCTGCTCGATATCGACCGGCTTCGCCTGCGCCGGGATAAAGGTGCGCTCGGGCGGAAATTCGTTCATATGCGGCGCGATGCCGTCGTGAATCTCGCCCATGTCAACGCTGACCCCATAGGCCGGCAGGTCGCGCCAGATGGTCACGGTATTGTTGGGCAGGGCGAAAGCCGCCTCCTGCAGCGGCCGACCGACCTTGCGCGCGTCGATGTCGAAGGCACAGGCGACCTCGATATCGTTCGGCCGATAGCCCCCGAGGTCGTAATGCATCAGGCCGACGGGCGTATGGCGCGCCGCATCGGTTGCATGCTTGTAGTGCTCGAGGCCTTGAAGCAGGGAGGAAGCACAATTACCCACCCCGACGATAGCCACCCGGATCTTCGACATTACCCTCATATGTTTGCCGGCGGCGCGATACGCTTCGGCAATCCCCCACCCCCGACGCGCTCTTCGGCTAAGACAGAAGACGAGGCTCCGGCAAACGCTTCGTTTTTATAGGACGGAATCAGCAAAGTAAATTGCCCAGCGCAAATTGTATGCACAGTCTCCGCCGTGTTTGATGCAGGTCGCGCGCTTTGGCCCCTATTAGAGAGAAAATAAATCGCCGCAATCCGGCGCGTGGCCCTGCGCCACTCCCCATGCTCATCGCGGGGGCTAATAACTGCGTGAGCGTATATTAGAAAGGTTCACGACGCCACCGCCTGAGCGCGGTGCTCGGCCCGCGCTCCATCCATAAGCTGCCGTGATGGGCTTATAGATGCTGGATGATCTCGGCTGCGAAATCGTCGACAAATTCGTCGAAATCGTCCATCGGCGGGTTGAGAACGATCTGATTGAGGCCGCCGCGCTCGAGCGTCCGCAGTCGATCGATCAGTTCTTCGCGCCTGCCGACCAGGGTCGTCGCCGCGATCGTCTCGGCGGTGACGAAGCGCCGCTCGCGCTCCGGGACGAAGGTGCAATGGCCGGTATGCAGTTCAAGGTAGTGCTCGTCGGGCGGTCCCGGCAGATGCGCGACATAATCGGCATAGGCGTCGTAGACCGCGCGGGCGGCGGGCGGCAGCGAGCGCGGCTTGGCGTAGCCGGCGGCGATCGCGTGCAGGCAGGTGATGACCCACGGCCCCGCCATCCGGATTACGCGCGGCGAATCGAGCGCCTCGCCCGGCTTCAGCACCACGATATGGGTCAGCGACACGCAGGGCATTGGGGCTGGAAGATGGCGGCCGGCCGCGCGCGCCCCTTCGGCGACGTGGCGAAAGACTGCGGCCAGGCGCTCGGGCGTTGCCACGCCAGTCGTGATGATGCCGTCGGCGAACTCGCCGGCCACACCGAGCATCCGCGGGCCGTTGGCCGCGACGTAAAACGGGATCGGCCCGTCGAGGTTGATGAAGTGGCGATCGCGATGGAGATAGCGGATTTTGCGGCTTAAGCCCTCGGTGTGGTAGATCGCTTCGCCCTGCTTGAGCAGGTCGCGGATGACCCGCACCTGTTCGCGGAACTCGGCGAACTTGACCGGCGGCAGACCCATCACGCGGCGTCCGGTATGGCCGGTGCCGTAGCCTAGGATCGTGCGGCCGGGCGCAATCTCGTTGATTGTACCGATCGCGTGGACAGTGACCGGCGGAATCCGGTTGGTCGCCACCGAGATGCCGGTAGCGAGCTTGATGCACGTGGTGTTGACGGCCGCCAGCGCCATGCACGCGTAAACGTCGCCCCAGATCATCTGCGAATCGGCGAACCAGGCGTGGGTGAAGCCCCGGCGCTCAAGGCGCTTGCTGTCGCTGATCGCGCGCTGCGGTTTGGTGAATATCAGCGTGCCAAAATCCATCGGATGCTCCCCGGCGTGTGCCTCCGCCCGTGCCGAATGCGCCGCGCGGCGATCGAGACTCGCCGCGCGCGCCGCGGTCGCCGATATATAGCCGCACTCGCCGCGCGATCGTCAATCGTCCGGCGCGCCCGGCGCCCCTCACGCGCCCTGCTTGACGACGCTCGTGCATGATGACGTGATGGGCGCGTGGCGGCTCATCCGACGGACTCTGGGGCGCAGATGCTGACGGCGGCGGAGGCTGCGGCGCAATTGGGGGTGAAACTCGGCACCCTCTACGCCTACGTCAGCCGCGGATGGCTCAAGAGTTACCGCCGCCGGGTCGGCCGCCAGGCGCTCTATCGGCGCTCGGATATCGACGCCCTGCGCGGCGTGACCGCGCCCGAACGGGGCGTGCGCGCGCGCTCGCTGCCCGACGCGTCGTCGTGGGTCACGGTCGCGCAGCCGCGCAACGACGAATCGCCGGCCGGCGTGATCGTCGCGGAATCGGCGGTCAGCTCGATCGCCGACGGCAAGCTCGCCTATCGCGGCTATCCGATCGGCGAACTGGTCGATCGCGCGACCTTCGAAGAGGTCTGCCTGCTGCTGTGGAGCGGCGATCGCCCGCGCGTCGAGACGGTCGATCATCTGCGGGCCGCCGTCGCCGCCGCACGTATCCCGCCGCCCGTGATCGGCGCGCTGGCGGCCGTCGGGGATAGCGCGCCGCCGCTGCTGCGGTTGTCGGTCATGATGCCGAGCCTGGCCGCCGCCGAGCATCGCCTGCCCGCCCGTTCGCGTATCGACCAGGCACGCATGATTATCAGCGTGCTGCCGCTCGGCCTCGGCGATGCGCCCGCGTCGGCCGCACCGCGTGGCGCCGCCGCCGGGACCGCGGCGCGCCTGCTCGAGCGCGCGTGCATCGCGGGTTACGACGAGGCCGATCGCGCGGCGCTCGATCGCATGCTCGTCGCGTGCGCCGAGCATGAGCTCAACCCCTCGACCTTTGCCGCGCGGGTGGTCGCGAGCACCGGCGCCGACCTCTACGCCTCGGTGCTGGCCGCGCTGTGCACGCTGTCGGGACCGATTCATGGCGGTGCCTGCGATCGGATCGAAACCGTGTTCGCCGAGCTCGAAGCCGGCGTGCGGCTCGACCAATGCCTCAACGCATTCAGCGCGCGCCATTC
>DATLRA010000079.1:0-11191 GCA_035534935.1 Binataceae bacterium (SeqCode) | reverse complement strand
CACGGCGGCATACTAACAGATGAACAGTCGGCCAGAGGGTAGCAGACGGTGGCGGCGTCCACCAGACCGACGGAATCACCGCCGCATCGATGCCGCGTCGCTCACAGTGTCGCGATCGGAGGCGGATTTAACCGAAAGTGGAAAGCGCGTGGGCGAGCGGCTGCACGCTCCGAATCCATGACGGGCGATCGCCATCCGCCAGCGCCGCGGGAGCCGGGCGCGCGAGCGCCAGCGGCAGACCCGTGCGGACTCCCGCGACGGTCGGCGCGATGTAGATCGGTCCCTCGCCGCCAGCCTCGCGCAATTCCGGCATATCGGTCGCGACGACCCGGGTACCGCAGGCGCGAGCTTCCATTACGGGAATGCCGAACCCTTCGTACAGCGAGGGAAAGACAAAGGCCGCGGCGCCGCTATAGAGGGCGGGCAGGTCCTCCTCGGCCACGTAGCCGAGCATCTTGATCCGGGCGCGATTGGCTTCAAGCATCGCGGTCAGCCGGCGGTCCTGGGGACGGCCCGGTCCGGCGAACACGAGCGTATAGCCGGCCAGTTCGCCGTCGCGGAGCATCGCGGCGAAGGCCTCAATGAGAACCTCGACATTCTTGCGGCGAACCGAAACGCCGACGCCGAAGATATAGGGCGTGGTGATGCCGTATTTATCGCGGCAGGCCTGGATCTCGGCCGGCGAGCGCGGCCGGAAGTCGTCCGAGACGGCGGGACGGACGATACCGTCGGTATGGCATCGCAGGGTCGCATAAAGGCGATCGGCGGTACCCTGCGAATTAGTCAGGATCGCGTCCGCGCGCCGGCAATCACGCGCGAAAAAAAGATACAGCGGCAGATTGAGCCGGAAACTCATCGATTCGGGCGCCACCAGATGCACGATGTCGTGGACGCTGGCGACTTTCTTTACGCGGTTCGAGAGCGTGGGAAAAAAGGTCACCGTGGCCCAGAACGAATCGAGCCGATCGTTGCGGCAGAGCGACCCCAGGCGCGTCTTGAGCCAGGCCGCGCCGCGGATTCGGCCGCCCAGCGACCAGGGATCGACGCGCGCGATCCAGCGGTCGGACTGCACTGGCAACTCAACCGGAAAGGGGCTGTAAACGTAAAACTCGGCCTCGGGCAGAGCCACATCGAGGGCTTTGCACAGTTCGACCGTATAGCGAATGAAGCCGGTGCCGTAGCGTTTCAGATTGCGGCCGTCGATACCGATTCTGAGACGGCGATTAGCAGGCAAGCTGGTTCTCCCTCATTGGCGTTGAATTGATCCGCTGAATTGCATCGATCCGCGCGAGCAAGATGCGCCGCGGGTGGCCTCTATCCCCGATATCCGCCGGTCGGCGCGAAGGCGGCGGCGCGGCGGCGCGGCAATGCGCCGTTGGCGGGCGTGGCACGGCCTTGGTGCGTCTGCGCGACGAACTGGCGGGCGTAGGCCGGAACGTCCCGGCAGGCGATCATCGCGACCATGAACATCACCGGCATGTAACTGACAGCGCCGGTAAACGAAGTATCCGAGATACCGTCGACCAGCAGAAAAACCAGCAACCCAAGGATCGTTGAACTGCTCCAATCGCCGTATTCGGGATTCGATCGGTTCAGGCTCACGGCCACGGTGCGGATCAGCGGTATCCACACCACGACGAAGCCGGCCAGGCCGAGATCGAGCAGCGTTTCGGCGAGGGCGTTATGCGCCTCGCCGGCCCAGGGCAGAATCTCCAGCAGCAGGGCGCGCGCGCCGACATAGCCGTGGCCGAGGATCGGCTGCGCGGTAACCAGGGAAAAAACCGCACCCCATAAGCCGATACGCCCGGTCATCGAGTAGAACTCGCCCGCGCTCTGCCCGCGCATCAGGAAGAGCATCACCGAATTGGGATTGCCGGCGAGATCGTCGGCTGCCGTCATGAAATTGGTGCCGACGTTCATAATCGCCAGGCCGGCCACGAGCACGGTGAGCAGGACGGCCCACGAAATGATGCGCATCTGCGAATAGCGGCGCAGTAAAATCACCAACAGCGCGGCGAGCGTGGCGATCAGTGGGCCGCGGGCGCGGGTCGCGGCGAGGATCACCACCAGCGGAATCAGGTAAGCCCATACCGGCAGGCCGAGCAGGCGCCGCCGCCACCCTCCGCGCGTGGCCAACGCGTCGCAGGCGAGAAATACGATCGCGGCGCCAGTCTCGGCGCCGGCGCCGATCGGCTGCATCGCGAACCAGGTAAAGCGCGCCTGGCGATCCCAGGAAAATTCAGTCAGCTCATGCGAGATCCGGGTGCCGCTGGCCCATGGAAACACTACCGCCAGTCCGGCGCAGACCAGGACGGTAATCAGCAGGGTACCGCCAAAGGTCTCGAGCAGTCCGCGCGGCCCGAGCCGGCGCACCGCGCAGAACACGAACAGATAAAGGATCGCCAATTCGGCTCCGCGCACCAGCGTAAGCTTCGGCGCGTTAGACCAGCCGATCGACAGCAGCGCGATCGCGACATACGCCAGCAGCATCCGTTCGTTGAGGCTCGGTCGCAGTTTTTGCTTCAGGATGGGGAGGAAATTAACCATCGAGATGCCTGCGACCAGGGCATAGAGTGCGAGTTCGACGGCGACCTGGCTGTCGATGTCCCCGGAGAGCGCCGCGGTGGCGTCGCGCGAGCGGAATTTGATTTGCGCGAGCAGCAGCAGGAAGAACGCCCCCTTAAGCGCCAATTCGGGCCGCTGAAAGACGAACCATCCTAAGAGGATCGCGGCGACGATCGCGGCGAGACCCATCAGTCCAAACAGGCCGAGCGCGCAGGCGAATCCCGCCGCGACGGCGAAGACCGCGGCTGCGCCGATTTCGGCGCGCGAAAGACTCATCGCATCCGCCCCTGGCGGCGCGCGCCGGCGGACGGCTCCGCCACGGCATCGGCGTCCGCGCCGATGCCCCCGAGGATTTCGTCGTAGGCCGCGGCGAGCGCCGCCGCCTTGTGATCGGACAGAAAATCCTGTGCGACCCGGCGCCGTCCGCCCTCGCCAAGACGCTCGCGCAGACCGGCGTCGCGGGCCAGCGCGAGCATCGCGGCGGTGATCGCGCCGATCGCGCGGGCGGGCGTATCCGCGGGAATTTTGCATCCGGTCGCGGGCGTGACCTGCATCGCCGGTCCGCCGCAATCGAGGCAGATCACCGGACGTCCCGCCGCCATCGCTTCGATACAGACCCATCCGCCGGAGTCGTGCAGACTCGGATGGACCAGGACGTGGCTGCGGGCGAGTTCGGCGAGTACCTCCGAACGCGGCAGATTGCCGCGAAAGCTTACCTTGCCGGCGACCCCGAGCCGCGCCGCTATCCGTTCGAGGTTGCGCCGCTCCGGTCCGTTGCCGATGAAGACGTAGCGGCCCGCGCCGAACTCGCGCTCAAAGCGGGCAAAGGCCTCGAGTCCCAGATGGAAGCCCTTCCAGTGGAGCAGGCGACCCGTGCTGAGGAATTGCAGCGGGGCTTCGTCGTTGCGCGCAATCGCGCCCAGGGCCCGCAACTCCGCGGCCGGCAGGCTGACTTCGGAACAGACCCGCGCCACGCGGCATCCCAGGCGTTCGAGGGTGCGCGCAGTCTCCGCGGTCTTGGCCAGGCCCAGCGCCGATCGCCGCGCGGTCATGCGCACGAATGGATCGAGGTCTTCGGCGGCTCGCCCGATCACGCGCGCGGCCTCATAGGCGCGTCCGCGCCAACTGAAAGTCTTCCAAAAGGACGCGGGCGCCGATTCCGCGCCGCCCACCGGACCCCATACGAAGGGCACGTCGAGCAGGCTGATAAAGCTGGGCGCCCAGTACTTGCCGAAGGTCACATGATGGATCAGGTCGAAACCGGTCTCACGATGGGCGCGGCGGACCAGCGGGAAAATGGCCGCCTGCCACAGATAATAATAGAGCGCGACGCCGCGTTTGCCGCGCTTCCAGAAGCGCGCCCAGGCCGGCAGGTCGTAGTAGATCCAGCGCACGCCGGGTAATGGCTCACGCGCGATCGCCCGCTCGATCGCCGCGCGATTGTTCGTCCGCGTAAGCGCCCAGACGTCGTGATAGCGCGCGATTTGCCCGATCCAATCCCAGCCCACGCCCGGTTCGGAGCCGCTGCCGGGCTCGCATGAATAGGCCGAGACCAGAACCTTGAGGCGCTTACTCATCGGTTCGCCTCCGGATCGGCCATCGCCAGGTTGATCAGCATCGCCAGCCGCCGCAGCTTGCCCAGGTCGGCGGCCCGTTCGTCGGCATAGGTGGCGAGTTCGCCGGCCAGGTACAGCAGGTAAAGCGGCTTGAGCAGGCCGCGATCGAGCTCGACGCGGTCCAGATAGGCGCCGGCCCAGCGCGCCGCCTCGCCGGCCGCGCCGAACTCGCGCCAGACCCTAGCCGGCGAATAGTGGCGCAGCAGAGTCAGCGTCTGGGTGAAGAAATGACAGAGATCCCAGCCGGCCGGAGTTTCGCGGCTGGCGTATTCCCAATCGAAGACGTAGAGCTTGCCGTCCAGCCGCCGCACGTTCCACGGCGCAAAGTCGCCATGCGACAGATGGCAGACGATAGTCTGCTGGCCCATCCGCTCGGCGAGCCACGCCGCCGCATGGTCGAGCACGCGGCGGAAGTAGGGATGGCGCACGGCGCGAATCCGCCCGGTCAGACCGCGCCAGAAGCTGCTCTGATCGAGGGCGCCGCGGGCGCTATCGATCCCGCTCAACTGGCAGATGATTTCGAGATACTCCGCGGCGCAGCGATCGGGCGCCGCCTCAGCCCGGATGGCGGGCGCGGATTGCAGGCTGAACGGATAGCCGTTCCATTGGCCGGCGGTCAGCAGCCGCGGCACGTCGAACACCCGCTGGCCGAGTTCGCCGAGCCGCTGGATCGTCGCCACCTCGTTGCGCACGAGCGCGCCGGTCGCCGGATTTGCGGCGACCTTGGCGTAGCCGAGAACCTCGCCCTGCCGGGTCAGCACCTGGATTACGGTCTTGCAATGCGGCCCGGGGGTGCCGGTGGAAACTGCGAAACCCAGATCGTCGCGGCGCAGGAGCTTCCTGATGTGATCGAACAGTGTCGCCTCGCCCACCGGCGCGGCGACCGGACCGGCGGCACTGGCCGTCGCGACTACCGGCACGAGCAGCTTGTCGATTAGCCAGCGGCGGCCGGCCGCGGCCCGCAGCATCGTCTTGACCGCGCGGCCGCGCCAGCTATGGGCGTTGTAGAGTTCCAGCGCCGGTCCCATGAGCGATCGATCGCGCGGGAGCAGGAAGCCGCGGCCGTCGCCCAGCCTGAGCCAGACAAAGGTATCGGGCGCGCCGCGCGCGGCGTCCGACGGCCCGCGGCCGATCGCAAACCGGCTTTGCCCCGCGCGCAGGACCACGGCCGCCAGCCCGTCGAGGTCACGCGCGCGCGAACCTAGCGGCGATCGCGCGCGGCGCGCCCAATAACGGGTATGCAGATGATCGATGCAGACTTCGGCGGCTTCGCGCGCCACCTGGCCCGGGTCGTTGGCTCCGTCCACCACAAAGGCGTTGGGCAATTGGGCGGCGAGATCGCGATAGGCCCGGCGCTGGCGGCTCAATTCCTCGGCCGCAACCTCCTGCTTGCGCGCGAGCAGAGTCTTTTCCGGCACGTCGAGCACGATCCACAGGTCGGGCCGCGGCACGATCCGCCGGGCCAGGCGCAACCACCATTCCGGGCCGCCATAGCGGTAGCGCCGGGGATCGACGATCAGATCGTCGAAATAGCGATCCGAAAAAATCAGCGTGGTATGCGCCAGCGCGGGGCGCAGCCGCACGGCATAGCCGAGAATATATTGCGCGACGTAGAGGGCGATTTTGGCCGCCGAAGCGGCGCGCGCGCGCGGCGGCGCGCCATGCGGATCGGTGACCGGTGGTCCGGTGGCGCCGCGCCCCAGCACGGTGGGCCGCAAATGGAACGAACTGGTATGCCTGAAGGCGCCGCCCAGATTGCTCCGCAGGCCCTCGATCAAAGTGCTCTTGCCCGCGCCGTCCGGCCCGAGCACGGCCACCAGCAGGCCCGACGGATTACGCCAGCGCCGCCATCGACGGCCGAGTTCGGGCCACCAGTAACGCATCGGCGCGAGCGGATCGCGGCGTATCACGCGCAGCCGCAGAGCGCGCCGCAAGCCGGCGATTTCCGCGTCGAGCGGCTCCCAGCGCCGCGCGTCGATCCACTCGATAAGGCGCGCGCCGCGGGCCGGGCCGAACAGATCGTGCGCGATTTCAGCGGCTTCCGCGCCGAGCATGCCGCGCAGTTCCGCCAGTCGTTCCCGCTGATGCGCCGGGATCGACAGCTTGGAGATTTTCTTGATCAACAGGTAGGCAAACTCGACCGCCGGAGCGGCCACCCGGAAGCCGTTCCAGCCGCGCGCGCCCGCCAGTAGCCGTGCCGTCGAAAGATAGACCAGGCCATCGCGGCGGTAGTCGGTAGCCGCGTCAACCAGGGTGAAGTCGGGCTCGCCGTCGCAGCGCGCGACGAAAAAAAAGCCGGTGATTTCGTGCTGCAGCAACTGCACGATGCGGCCCTGGCAATCGGTTTCGAGGGCGGCTTCAATCACTTCGAGGTGGCGCGGATCGATCGCGAGGTCGAAATCGCCGCCGCTCCAGGCGGGCAACTGGCCCCATCCGTGGAGCACGCAATAGTCCACCTGATCGCGCGCGAAGCGGCGGCCCAGCGCCGCCAGCGCCCCGTCACCACCGCGGTCCAGGGCCGTGGCCGGATTCACGGACGGCTCCGGCGCGAGCGCGCTGGCGGCGGCGATACGCTTGACGGATTCCATTGGGTTCGCACCAGATCGCCAGAGCCGGCGATCAGGAGGATTGCTCCAGCGGCGGTCCGGCGGACCGATCGCCGCCCGCCGCAGGTCCGGAATTGAGCGCCTCGAGGCCTTTCCAGAGCGCGATCGCCAGGGCGATGAAGTAGCTCAGCGCGAAGACTCCGGCGACCCCGTTCAAACTGCCCGCGAGCAGCACCGGCACCGACAGAAACACCGTCATCAGGCCGGGTACCGCCCAAATTATTGCGATTACGCGAGTTTCGCCCGCCGCCCGAATCACCACGCTCATCACCTGCACGGCGGCCGACGCGGCGTAAGCGAGGCCGAACAGCAGCACCAGTTCCGCGTAGCCGTGATACTTGTTGGCGAAAAAATGGCGCGCGATCTGTTCGTAAAAGACCGTCACGCCGAGGCCGTAAACCAGCGACCCACCGACGCACGCGCAAAACCATCCGGTCAGATAGCGGCGCAGTTCGTGGGCCTTTTCCGGCTGATCAAAATGAGCCGAGACATAGGGCAGCATCAGCGGCGTGATCGAACGAATCATCGGGAACAGCGGGCGCATCAAGTTGGCCACCACGCTAATCGCGGCGGCCGCCTTGAGGCCGAGAAAGAGCGGCGTCATGACCAGCAGAATCTGGCTCGACGACCATTGCGCGACGGTCGCGATCGCGTTCCAGCTCCCGTACTGCCAGTGGTCGCGCAGCACGCCGCGCGGCGACACCACGTCCGCCCCGGTGGTGCTCCATTGCGGCTTGAGGAACGCGATCGTCACGATCGACCCGAGCATCGCCGCGAGCCCGGTGGCCAGAAACGCGGTCAGCACCGACAGTATATGATGGCGTTGCAGGAGGTACAGCAGGCTCACGATGGTCAGTGCGTAGACGGCCGAACCCAGCGCCGCCCATTGCGCCTGGCCGCGTACATAGCAGGCCGGCCGCACGAACCAGGCAAGCAGCACAAAGGCCGACGCCGCCGCGATGCCCCATAGCGCCAGCGCCATCTCGGGCGCATGCGCATGGCCGACAATCACCGCTCCGAGCGCGAGCGCGCCTGCCGCCAGCGCCGCCAGCGCCCAGTGAAATTTGAGCAACAGGCCGACATATTGCGGGAACTGGCGCGCGTACTTGCGCGCACCATAGACCATCATCGGCTCGGTCAGCACCGCGGTATGCAGCGAGGCGGTGAGGAAGAAGACCGAGAGCGCCACCGCATAGGCGCCGTAGGCGGTCGCGTGCAGCCAGCGCGCCAGCAGGATGTTCATGGTGAAATTGGCGCCGTAGAAGAGCGCCTGATCGAGAATGGCGAAGCCGTCGCGGCGCAACCACCGCCGGGCCGCGGCGCCCGTGGCTTTCATCGCCGGCGGCGCGAGCAACTTTTCCGCCGCACTACTAGTCGCGCTCATGTATGGTTCGACTGACTAATGCCCGTCATCAGTCAGTACGCGCCTCGCGACGTGAGCACCGCCCAGAACGTGCGCGCCATAATGTAGAGGTCGAGCCACACCGACCAATTGCAAATGTAGTAGGTGTCGAAGCGCCGCTGCGCCTCGAGATCGCTGTCGCTGCGCACCATCACCTGGCACAGTCCGGTCAGGCCGGGGCGCAACTGGTGCCGCAGCTTGCGATATTCCTCCGGGTAGCGCCGCAGATGGTACTCCGGGAACGGCCGCGGCCCGACCAGGCTCATCTCGCCCCGCGCCACGCTCCAGAGCTGCGGCAGTTCGTCGATACTGAAGCGGCGCAGGAGCGATCCGATTACCGGAATTACGCGCGGGTCATGCACCAGCTTGCAGCGCTCGTCCCATTGCTGGCGCAGGGCGGGATCGGCGGCCAGCGCCTCGGCGAGCTTGCGCTCGCTGTCACGGCACATCGTGCGCAGCTTCAAGACCTTGATGATGCGGCCGGCGCGGCCCTCGCGCTCCTGGCTGTAGAAGATCGGAGTGCCGTCGAAGATCAGGATCAGTCCCGCCGCCAGCGCGATAATCGGCAGCGCGGCGAGCATCAACGCGCCCCCGATCACCGTGTCGAGTGTGCGCTTGATGAGCCAGTTGCGCCGCACCATAAGATTGTTGGTGAACTGCAAACCCATCATGCTGCCGAAATTCAGCAGGCGCGAGTTCTCGATCGGCAGTCCTTCAAAATCCTCCATCAGGACCATCACGTGGCGGAAACGGCGCACCAGCGTGGCGAGATCGTTGTTCCCGCGGTCCTGCTGGACGATCACGGCGCAGCGCCCCTGCTCGGCCAGGCGCAGCATCGCCGCCGTCGGTTGTGGCATTTCGGATCCGACCGCGCCCGCGCGCTTGACCAGGCCGCCGACGATTACGCCGATCGGTTTGTAGCCGAAGGCGCGGCGCCGGTTGAGCAGATCGGCGGTCGCCGCCGCCCATGCGGCCGAGCCGATCAGGATCGCCGGTTTGCGCCACCAGGCCCAGTGGTCGGTGATCGACACCGCCACCAGCCGGCCCGTGGGAACCAGCACCAGGCTCACGCAAAACGTGATTACAAAGGTCATGCGCGAATAATGCGCCGGCAGCTTGAGCAGGAAGACCAGGTCCGCGATTACCAGGAACGCTCCGGCGTTGCTCAGGCATAAACGGCGAAAGGCCTCGGGCGCGCCGATCCCGAATCCGGGATAGAGGCCGGCGGCCGCATAGCCGATCGGCACCAGCAGGATAAAGGCGAACAGCAGTTTGTAGAGATCGATCGGCTGATCGAGCATCCCGTAGGCCCAAAAACCATAGGCCGCGGCCGCCGACAACACCAGCGCCAGCAGGTCCACCAGCAGCAAAATCGCGACGCGGGCGTAGGTCGGCCAATCGTGCGCATAGACCCGCACCGCGTCCCACGAAGCGGGAATTACGGCCTGCGCGCCACGCGCTTCGGCGTCGGCGAGCAGGGCGGAATATTCGGATTTTTCCCGGTTGATCATTGATGCGTTATAAATTGAGTACGCGCCCTGATTTGAGTTTTGAATCAAGCCTCTTTAGTCCGCGGCGATCATTCGGCGTCGGCCTGAATCCGGGCACCGCCGCGCACGCCCATGAACTGCATCAGCATCATCCAGACGAACATGGAGTTGTAGACCAGGTAGCGGCGCCATAACCGGCGGGGTTCGCAGGCGAACCGAAAGAGCCATTCCAGGCCGCTACGCATCATCCAGCGCGGCGCCTGCCGCTTGGTGTCGGACAGAAAGTCGAACGCCGCGCCTATCCCAATCAGCACCGGGGCGTTCAGACGTGCGCGATGGCTGGCCATCCATTGCTCCTGGCGTGGTGCGCCGATTCCCACCCATACGATGTCCGCTCCGGAATCGTTGATGCGCCGCACGTCGGCATCGTCTTCTTGCGGGGTGAGCGGCCGAAACGGCGGACTGATGATGCCCGCGATCTTCAATCCCGGAAACCGCGCCGTCATGCGCGCCACCAGCTTCTCCGCCACACCGGGCGCGCCGCCGTAAAAAAAATGGCTCCAGCCGCGCTCGAGCGAACGGGCAAAGGTCTCGAGCGTGAGATCGGGACCGTAGACCCGTCCGACGCCGCCGAAGCCCATCAGGCGGCTGACCCACACCAGCGGCATGCCGTCGGGCGTGACCATGCCGGCCTGATGGTAGACCTGGCGGATCGCTTCGTTCCCCTGGCACTCCATCACGGTGTGCACGTTGCATACGCAGACGTAATGCCGCTCGCGCCGGGTAATCCATCCGTCGATCGAATTCACCGCGGCGGGCAGGTCGATCGCGTCGATCGGGACGCCCAGGATGTTGGCACGCGGCGGCGCGCTGGCCGCCGTCGTCGGTATTGCCGCGTCAGGTATTGCCGAATCCAGATTCAAAGCAGACTCCGCTCGGCTCCGGGCCAGGTTGTCATCAGCGACCGGCGGCCGCCTGGCCCCGCGCATTTTCTTCGCTCTCGACGGGCTGGCGCTCGGCCTGGTACCAGTCGATCGTGCGGCGCAAGCCGTCACGGAATTCGGTCGTCGCCTTGAAGCCGAACTCGCGCTCGGCCCGGGTGACCTCAAGGCAGCGGCGCGGCTGTCCGTCGGGTTTGTCGGCGTTCCATACGATACGCCCCTTGAACCCGCACAAATCCGCAATCAGGCCGACCAAGTCGCGGATCTTGATTTCGCTGCCCGCGCCAAGGTTGACCGGATCGGCGCCGTCATAGTGGGCGGACGCCAGCGCGATCGCTTCGGCGCAGTCTTCGACATAAAGAAATTCGCGGCTCGCCGCGCCGGTGCCCCACACTTCGATTTCGTCGGCACCGCAGGCGACCGCGTCAACGCATTTTTTGATCAGCGCGGGGATAACGTGGGATTTCGCCGGATCGAACGAGTCGCGCGGCCCATAGAGATTGACCGGCAGAAGGTAGATCGCGTTGAAACCGTATTGCTGGCGATAGGCCTGGGCCTGCACCAGCAGCAT
>DATLRA010000078.1:0-11184 GCA_035534935.1 Binataceae bacterium (SeqCode) | reverse complement strand
CCACAAGGGCCAACGCGTCATTCTGAGCGGACTCCGCTCAGAATGACGACCTGACTTGGATAGAGCTTCCCAGGGAGGGGCGACGGCGATCCCATGAAACTCGGCGAAGACCGGATATTGTTTTTGGCCCGCGAAGCGCTCGCGCGGATGCGCGACGAGGGGCTGGTCGAGATTGCCAACTTCGCCGTCGCGCTGCGCCACGGACGCGAGATCCTGGCCGACTGGGCCGAGAAGGGCGACGCGATCGACGAGGTGGTGCGGCGCAAGATCCTGTCGATCAAGCGCGGCATCGTCGAGGGCGGCGCGGAATGGAATATTCTCCACCGCCGCTATCGCGAAGAAGAGTTGCGCAAGAAAGGCCCGCAGCGCTGAGCCACCGCCGCAAGCCCTTGAAGGCGCGCGACCCGGCGCGCTGAGAGTGACGTACCTTTCGATGGATCAAACCGAATTTTTGCGCCGTGCCGAGGAATGCCTGGCGACGGTCGCCAAATGGCTCGAGACGCTCGACCCCGACGAGGCCGACTACGCGACCGGCGACGGCGTGGTGACGATCGAGTTCGCCGACGGCGGCAAGTTCGTCCTGAGCCGGCAGGCGGCGACCAGCCAGATGTGGTTGGCGGCGGGCGCGCGCGCGTGGCATTACAACCGCGACGCGGCGACGGGCGATTGGCGCGACGATCGCGACGGGCATGATCTGTACGCGCGGCTGGCGGAAGTTATCGCGGAGAAGATCGGCCATCCGGTCGAATTCAGCAGATAGCGAGAGCGACTGCGGAGCGCCGCGCATCGATTGAGATGCAACGGGGCGTGGATGATGCGTGCTCCGGAGGTGCAAAAGATCCCGGAGCATTGCTCCGGGCCCTCGCCAGTCGCGGATTAATTGCGGGTCAGCCGATTGGCTGGCGTTCAGTTACGGATGCTTTTGAAAAACGCCGTTGATTGATGCGTATCCGTTTATCGAACTGATCACGCTGCTGACCACGCTTATATCATTGGAAATTTGCAGGCTCCCGCCGCCTGACGCGCCGGCGACCGATCCGGTGCTGGTGTCCGGATCGATTAGATAATTTTCGTTCGCTCCTAATGCGACCTTTCCAGTGGTAGGGCTGGTCTCGCTGACTATGCCGGTGCAGATCGAGCCCGCGACAAAAATTCCCATACACGAAGTGTTATTGCAAATCGTGCCATGACCCGTCCCGGGAAGGCATTCGCCGGTGCCGTTCTGGACGCTCGAGGTATTGGCGGTGGTGATGTTTAACACGAGTGTGGATTTGCCGAGGCTTGGCACGGTCACTGGACCGGAAAAATTGTCGCATTCGCAGGTTGTGGTGTTGCAAGGGAGGACTGAGTCGGCACACGAGCCGGGCACACTTGCCGTGGGATTGTACACGACATTACCGCGGCCGTTGAAGGGCGTAATCGCCGACGGCGCAGCGATTAGCGGTGACACCGCGCTGGTAGACGGTGCTGCGGAATTCGGGCTTACGCCAAACTGATTCAACAGACCTAGAACTCCGGCTCCGGCCGAACCGGCCGAGATTGCCGTGGCGATCATAACCGCCAGAACTGCGAAACCGAGCTTGTTTGCCGTAGCCATTAATTTCGTTTTCATCAAAATTCTCCTCTTCGTGCGCGTCTTAAAACCGTTGTTTGCCGCCGTTCACCTCACTCAAGGTAGTTATTACCGCATTGGCTAGCGGTTTCGGCGAAATAAGGGTTATAGGGCTATTAAGCGTAGGTCAATGAAAAGGTGGGTAAGATGTAGTTAAGGTGTCGGTTTGGGCGTTATGGCGCGATGATCGCGGGTGGAGAGGCGGAAGTTCTTGCATTCGGTGGCGGGGCTGCTAGGGTATGGGATTGGCACTCGCCGGATGCGAGTGCCAATTGACATTCCCGAGGTCGTGGTTAGATTTCGGCCGGGAAGCCCTGCGTCAGGGAAATTAAACAATTGTCATCAAGGAGGCTGCTGGTTCCAATGTCGAAAATCAGGCCATTAGGCGATCGGATACTCGTGAAGCGGATCAAGGAAGAGGAAAAGACCAAGGGCGGAATTATCATTCCGGATACCGCGAAGGAAAAGCCCCAGGAAGGCAAAGTGGTTGCGGTGGGCAAGGGCAAGGTCACTGAAGAGGGCAAGCTCGTCGCGCCTGACGTCAAGGCTGGCGATCGGATCCTGTTCGGCAAATATTCCGGCAGCGAGGTCAAGCTCGACGGTGAGGAGCACCTGATCCTGCGCGAGGACGACATCCTGGGCGTGCTCGAGGGATGAAGGGCCGCATCGTTTAAATTTTCCGTAAATTCGAGGAGTGAGCTATGGCTGCAAAAATAGTACGTTTTTCGCAAGAAGCCCGCGAAAAGATTCTGAAGGGCGTCAATGTTCTGGCTGACGCCGTGACCGTAACGCTGGGCCCCAAGGGCCGCAACGTAGTGCTCGAGAAGAGCTTCGGCGCGCCGACCGTCACCAAAGACGGCGTGACCGTGGCCAAGGAAATCGAGCTCGAAGACAAATTCGAGAACATGGGCGCGCAGATGGTCAAAGAGGTCGCCTCCAAGACCTCCGACGTGGCCGGTGACGGCACCACCACGGCGACCGTGCTGGCGCGTTCGATCTATACGGAAGGCATCAAGATGGTGGCGGCGGGCCACGATCCGATGTCGCTCAAGCGCGGCATCAATCGGGCGGTCGAGGCGATCACCAACGAGTTGAAGGCGCTGTCGAAGCCGACCAAGGATCGCCGCGAAATCGCGCAGGTCGGCACGATCTCGGCCAACAACGATTCGACCATCGGTGAGATTATCGCGGAAGCGATGGAGAAGGTCGGCAAAGAGGGCGTGATCACGGTCGAGGAGGCCAAGGGCCTCGAGACCACGCTCGAAGTGGTCGAAGGGATGCAGTTCGACCGCGGCTATCTCTCGCCCTATTTCGTGACCGATCCGGAGCGGATGGAGGCGCGGATCGAAGACGCCTACGTCCTGATCCATGAGAAGAAGATCTCCTCGATGAAGGATCTGCTGCCGATCCTCGAGGCGATTGCCAAGACCGGCAAGCCCTTCCTGCTGGTGGCCGAAGAGGTCGAAGGCGAGGCGCTGGCGACGCTGGTGGTGAACAAGATTCGCGGCACGCTGGCGTGCACGGCGGTCAAGGCGCCGGGCTTTGGCGATCGGCGCAAGGCGATGCTCGAGGATATCGCGATCCTGACCGGCGGCAAGGTGATCGCGGAGGAGCTTGGGCTCAAGCTCGAAAACCTGACGCTACAGGATCTCGGCCGCGCCAAGCGGATCGTGGTCGATAAGGACAACACCACGATTATCGATGGCGCCGGCAAAAAGGTCGACATCGAAGGCCGTATCAAGCAGATTCGCGCGCAGATCGACGAGACCACGTCGGACTACGATCGCGAGAAGCTGCAGGAGCGGCTGGCCAAGCTGGTCGGCGGCGTGGCGGTGATTCGCGTCGGCGCGGCGACCGAAATCGAGATGAAGGAAAAGAAGGCGCGCGTCGAGGATGCGCTCCATGCGACGCGCGCGGCGGTTGAAGAAGGCGTTGTGCCGGGCGGCGGCGTCGCGCTGATCCGGGCCTCGGCGGCGCTCGAGAGCATGCGCGGCAGCGAGGAAGAGAAGGTCGGCATCGCCATCATCAAGAAGGCGGTCGAGGATCCGGCCCGCTGGATCGCGACCAACGCCGGCTGGGAAGGATCGGTGGTGGTCGACAAGATCCGCAACAACAAGGGCCCCTTCGGTTTCAACGCGGCGACCGAAGAGTTCGAGGACCTGATGAAGGCCGGCATCATCGACCCGACCAAGGTCGTGCGCAGCGCGCTGCAGAATGCGGCGTCGGTGGCGAGCCTGCTGCTGACCACGGAATGCATGGTGGCCGAGAAGGCCGACGACAAGCAGCAGGGTCAGGGCGGAATGCCTCCCGGCGGCATGATGTAGGCTGGAGACTGAGACTTGACCGGCGGCGTGCCCCACGCGCCGTCGGGATCTGAACGGGCGGCGATCGCAACTAGCGGTCGCCGCTCTTTTTTTATGCCGCGCGCCGCCCGGCACGATCCGCCCCGCGCGATCACGGCGGAGCTAGGGAAGCTCTGCACAAGACGACTGTGTCATTTTGAGCGCAGCGAAAAATCCCGGGATTCTTCACTTCGCGGACTCCGTTCAGAATGACGATCTAACTTGTGCAGAGATTCCCTAGTTGCTGCTGTCGTCGGGCTGCTGGCTGCCGTCAGGCTGCTGATTGCCGTTGGCGTCGGAATTATCCTGATCGCCATTGTCGCCGTTGGGGTCGGGCTGAGCCTGCTGGTCGCTGTTGTCGCTATTGTCGGCGTTATCCTGATTGGCGTTTTGATCATCGCCGGCCGAATTCTGGTCGTCGCCACTGGCCGAGTTGTCCGAATTCTGGCTGTCCGAATTCTGGTTGTCGCTATTGGCGGAATTGTCCGAATTGTCGGGCGCGGTGTACGGCGATTGCGTCCCGTCGTCCATTTGGACCAGCGTGATCGGCGGCGCGCTCGCGGCGCGGGGCGCAAGTCGTGCGAGTCCGCCGGGCGCGAGCGCGGACAGCGCGAGCGCGAACGTCGTCACGATGGCGGCGGCGAGCGGTGGGTAGGGGCGTTTCATAAGCGGGCCATCTTTCGCCGCGGGCAAATCTCATCATTCAACCGCGGGCAAATACCATTAGTTGCCATAGCATTAACTGCGCGCAAATATATTCCTGTAAATCCCGGAAAATATCATCGGCCGGCCAAGTGCGGGAAGCGCAGTCCCTTGCCGGTCGAGTTCCACTCCACGTTCCATCGCGATCGTCGCTGAGTCAATCCCCCCAGCATCGCGCGAGGTAGCCGCAGCGCAGCGCGCGGCATTGCGCAGGCGCGGTCGGCCGGGCGGGCCATGCGCGGGTGTGATAGGCGGTGACGATCGCGCCGGCGAGTTCGGCCAGGTGTGCGCGGATCGTGTTGGCGGCGGGCAATTCGATCGCGGCGGTCGCCGGTCCGTCGCGCAGGTAGACAATCTCGGCGCTGACGATGCGCGCCGGGCGGGCGGTCGCGGCGGCCAGCGCGTAGCATTCCATCTGCACCTGGTAGGTGGCCGTCACGGCGGCGGCGCGGGCGTATTTGTAGTCGCGCACGAGCATCCGCGCGCCGTCGTCGATCAGCAGGTCGATCTGCCCGCGGACGAAGAGTTCGACGGCGCCCGCGCGGCCGGCGGCGAGAAAGAACGGGAGCTCGCGATCGATCGTCGCGCCGGCCGGCAATCGCGCCGACGGGCTGGCGGCGTAGCGCGCGAGGTCGCGGACGATCGCGGCGCGCGCCGCGTCGTCGAGGCCGTGCGCCGTGCCGATCGCGGCGGCCAGATCGCCGAGCCGTCGTTCGAGCGCGGGACGCGGCAGGGCGAGGTCGAGCCGCTCGAGGATCGCGTGGGCGGCGAGGCCGCGGGCGATCGGATCGGCGCCGGCCGGCGCGTCCGCGAGGGCCGTGCCTTCGGGCAGATTGAGCTCGTGGCGGAAATAGTATTGCCGCGGGCAGCGCGCGAAGTCGGCAATCGCGGTCGGGCTCATCACCAGGTCGCCGCCATCCGGCGCGGCAAAGCCCAGGCGGCTGCGCGCGAGATCGGCAAAGCGGGCGCGATCGAGCGTAGCGGGCGGCGGGGGCTCGAGCGGCGGCGCGTGGGTGGGCGAGGCGAGCGGCGGCTGGCGCAATTCGATTTGCACGTCGCCGAAGCCGCATTTGAGAAGCGGAGCGCCGCCGGCGGCGAAGCCGGCCACGTCGACCGCGCGCGCGGCGAGCATTTTACGCAGATCGGACGCCCATCCGAGGACCGCACCGCGGGAGCTGGCGGCGCCTTCGCTCAGGATCAGGCGATCACGCGCGCGAGTGATCGCGACGTAGAGCAGGCGGGCGGCCTCGGCCTCCTCCTGGTCGTGGAGTTCCTCGCGATAGGCGGTGAGCGCGGCATTGGGTAACTCTTCGCTGCCGCTACCGGTGGTGTCGCAGAGCAACAGGCCGTCGGCGGGCGCGAGCACGATCGAAGCGTACGCGTGGCGCGGGCGGCGGCCGAGATCGGCGACGAAGACGATCGGAAATTCGAGTCCCTTGGCCTGATGGATGGTCATCAGGCGCACGATGTTGTCGCCCTCGCCGAGGATTTGCGCCTGCGCCTCGTGCGGCTCGCTCTCGGTCAGGCCGCGCAGGTAGCCGATAAAGTCGTGGAAGGTGAAGAAGTGGCGCGACTCGAAGGCGCGCGCGAGTTCGCGCAGCTTGCGCAGGTTGGCGACGCGCTGGCGGCCCTGGTCGAGGCCGAGCAGCACCGCCTCGAACGCGGTGAGTTCGAGCGCGCGCTCGAGCAGCGTGACGATCGGGGCGCGGGCGGCCAGCAGGCGCAGTTCGCGCAGCACGCGCCAGGCGGCGAGGGGTGCTTCGCGCGCTTCGCCCAGGCAGGCGAAGCCGGGCTCGTCGGCGGCGGCGAAGAGCTGCGTGAGCGAGGCCGGACCGGGGCCGGCCGGGCGCTCGCGCAGATCGGTGGCGAGCGTCAGCAGGCAATCGTCGGAGAGCGCGAACAGCGGCGAGCGCAGCGTGGCGGCGAGCGCGATCGAATCGGCCGGGTCGTTGAGCACGGCGAGCAGTTGGATCAGGTCGGCAATCTCCTGGCAGCCGAAAAAGCCGCGTCCCTTGACCGTGTAGCAGGCGATTCCGGCGCGGCGCAGCGCGCGCTCGTAGATGGCGACGTCGGAGAAGGCGCGCAGCAAGATGGCGACGTCGCCGGGGCGCGCGGGGCGCTCGCCGTGCGTATCGGGATCGATGACCAGCGCGTTCGCGGCGATCAGCTCGCCGATACGCGAGGCGATCGCGGCGGCCTCGGCCGCGCGGCCTTCGGCCGTGTTGGCGCCGGCGACGGCCGCGATTAATTCGATGGGCGGGTTGAACGCGGGCGGACGGACGGCGCTCAGATGATGGTCGGCGCTCCAGGCGACCCACCAGCCGGGCGCGGGTTCGCGCGGCGCCATCAGATGGCCCCCGAGAGCGTTGACGAAGCCGAGAATGTTGGGCGCCGAGCGGCGATTCTCACTGAGCGGGAGAACCTGCGGCGCGGCGCCGCGCGCGCGCTTGAAGACCGTCAGGTCGGCGCCGCGGAAGCGATAGATCGATTGCTTCTCGTCGCCCACGATAAAGAGATCGGGCGCCGGCGCGCCGCCGGCCGGGTCGGTCAGCCGATCGACGATCTCGTCCTGGATCGGATCGACGTCCTGGTATTCGTCGACCATCAGGGCGTCCAATGCCTCGCGGTAGCGTTGTGCTACATCGTGATGGTCGCGGAGCAGGTCGCGGGTGAGCGCGAGCAGATCGCCGAAGGTGACGACGCGATCGCGCCGGCGCGCGGCGTCGAGATCGGCGGCGGCGCGGGCCACGAAGCGTGCGAGGTCGAGCGTCGGTGCGATCGCGCGGCAGGCTCCCCACGCGTCGATCAGCTTGCCGGAGACACCGAGCTGGCCGCCGCCCGCCAGCAGTTCGCGCAGCTGCAAGACGATTTCCTTGACGTCCCTGGCGCGGGCGTCGGGGCGCGCCGCGACGATTTGCCGCAGGGCGGCCAGTGCGGACGGCGGAGAATCGGCGTCGAAGGCGGCAATTGCGGCGCTGAGTTGCGGCCATAGGGCGCGCAAGTTCGCGATCTTATCTCCGGCGGCGCCGCTCACCGCTTTGAGCGCGAGGAGCGCTTCGGTCAGTTCGCGCACGCGCGCCGCGTATTCGGTGACCGCCGCGCGCAGCGCCGGGGCGCCCGCCGCGCGCGTCTCGGCGCGATCGATCAGCCATCGGGGCGGCCGGCCGCAGTGCTGGAGCGCGCCGATCAGCCGGATCGTGATTTCGATCGCGCCCTCGCGAAACGATCCGCCACGCAGGCCGCGCGCACCGACTATCCGGCGGGCGCCGGGATCGCCGTGGCGCACGGCGTCGACCAGCGCGTGCTCGGCCTCGCGGTCGAGAAAGGCGGCGCTCTCGTATTCGTCGATCACCTCGAAGCCGGGATCGAGTCCCGCTGCGAGCGGATTTTCGCGCAGGAGGCGCGCGCAGAACGCATGGATGGTCGAGATGCGCGCGAGGGGTAAGCGGCGCAGCGCGCGCTCCAGATGTTCGCGCACGGCGCCGGGCGGCGCGGTGTCGCGGCGCGCCGCGAGCACGCGGGCGAGACGCTCGCGCAGGTCGTGCGCGGCCCGCTCGCCAAAGGTGATCGCGGCCAGGCGCTCGGGGTCGAGCGGCTGGCGGCCGGGCAGATCGCCGGCGACCAGCGCGGCGAAGCGGCGGGCGAGCACCTCGGTCTTGCCGGAGCCGGCGCCGGCGCGGAGCAGCAGATGGCCCGGCGTGGCGATCGCGCGGGCCTGCTCGCCGCTCGCGATAAATTCGCCGGTCGCCATTTCAGGCCGCGGCCTTGCGATAGCGGCAGACCGGCCGATACGGACAAAAATCGTCGCATTTGAGCGGATCGACGTCGAAGCGGCCGGCGACCGCGCCGGCCGCGAGCGCGACGATGCGGTCGGCGAGCGGGGGCGGTGCCAGCGTGCCGTCGGGCCGGGCGGAGGCCGCCGCCGCCAAGGCCTCACGCGCGGCGGGATCGATCGCGAAGTCGGCCGCGGTGAGGTCGGCGGCGATCTCCTTGTCGCGCTCGCGCAGCACCAGGTAGGCGCCCTCGAGGGTCACGCCGGGGGCGAGGTCGGCGCGGAATTCCTCAAGCGCGCCCATCGCATAGACCGCAATCTGAAAATCGGTTGTGGCGAATTTCTCGGGCTTGAGCAGTTCGCCGTAGCGGTCGGCGCGCCGCGCATTTTTGTAATCGACCACGCGGATATGCGTAATCCGGCGATCCGGGCCGCGATATATTTCCAGCCGATCGACGATACCGAAGAGCGGCAGATCGATGCGCGCGGGGGCGGCGACCGCTCGGCGATCGGGCACCGCCAGGTGAATCTCGTGTTCGGCGAAAATCTCGCTGGCGCGCGCGCCGCCGTCGAGCAGGCGGCCCGCCTCGTAGTCGAGCAGCTCTTCGACGATCCGTTCGGCGGTTTCCCATTCGATGGCGAAAAACGCCTGGTCGCGCGCGGCGGCGCGCTCGTGCGGATAGATCGAATCGAGCAGAGTGCGGGCCGCCGCATGGGCCGCCGCGCGGTCGGCAAAGTCGAGCTTGAGGGTGGTCAGATCATGCATGATGCGATGCATCAGTGAGCCGCGTTCGAGCGCGCTCGATTCATAGCCGGGCGCATCGGCTGCGCCGAGGTCGAGGATGCGGCCGGCGAGGTAGCGAAAGCCGCATTGGGCGAGATCGTTGAGGTGCGAGGGGCTGAAGGCGCGCGGCGTGCCGTCGGCGCGCTCGAGCACGATGCGGCGCAGCGCGGGGCCGGCCGTGACCCGTCCGTCGAAGGGGCCGGCGAGTGCGAATTTCGCCGGATCGGCGGTCCCGTCGGGGCGATCTTCACGCGCCGGCATCGCCAGGTAGCGTTCGCGGGCGCGTTCGACGGCGATGCGCCGGGCGATCGCGCCGAGATCGCGCGCGCTGGCGGCCGCGCCCGCGGCATCGTCGCCGAGAATCGCCGCGGCCGCGGCACAGTTAAGGAATTCGTCGCGCGTGAAGCATTGGTCGAGCGGCGGCAGGAAATTCCGCGCCGGCACGCGGCGGATCAATTCGCGATCGTCGCCGCCGAGCAGCTTGAGGACCTCGTCGACGAAGGGCGAGCGCCGCAGCGGCGCGCCGCCTTCGTCGGCGATCGCGTAGGAAAGAATGACCCGCCGCGCGGGCATCGAGAGCGCCAGGAAAAACAGAAACCAGTCCTCGGCGTTGCGGTTGGCGCGCGTGCGCAAGATCGGTCCGGGCGCGGCGGCCGCCTGGGCGCCCAGCCGATCGCGCATCGCGCGCGCCAGCGGAGGGTTGAGCGCGATGCGCGCGCTGTCGGGCACGATCGGATCGTCGGCGCGATAGGTGGGAAAAGTTTCGTCGTTGAGGCCCAAAATATAGACTTCGTCGAAATCGAGGCCGCGCGCCTCGAGCACCGGCAGGGCGGCGAGGCCGGCCGCCGCGCCGCGCGTCCCGGGCCGTTCGCAGGACGCCTCGGCAAAGGCCGAGGCGGCGAGCGCGGCGAAGGCCCCCGCGTCGAGAATTGCGCCGGGGTCGACGGCCGCGCATGAAGCCGCGATCGCGTCGAGCGTGTGGTCGATTGCGCCGGCGGCGGCGGCGTTGTCGGCGCCCGCGGCGTCGCCCGCGTCGGCCGCCGGATCGAAGCCCAGCGCCGCGAGCACCTGGCGCAGCCGCGCGACGTGGCTGGCGGCGGTGCCGGCCTGCTCGAGCGGCTCGAGTGCGGCGAGCAGCCGGGCGAACTTCGCGGCGGCGCGATCGTGGCGGGCGAGGGTCGCCCGCAGGCGGGCGCCGGTGGGCTCATCGTCGATCGCGGCGACGATCGCGGCGCGATGCGCGGCGAAGCGATCGCCGAGCGGGCTGGTCGCGCGATCGAGATAACCGCTTTCGGCGAGCAGGCCCACGTCGCGCGCGGCGGCGACACGAAAGCAGGCGGCATTGCACAGACCGACCAAAGCCTCGCGCCGGTAGCCATCGTCCGCGAGGCGCAGCAGGTTGAGCACCGCGCGGGCGGGCGGCGCGGCCAGAATTGGCTGCGTGCCGCCGAGCCGGATCGGCAGCCCAAAGCGGCCCATCACGGTTTCGAGATGCCCCGCGTAGGGCGTCAGGTCGCGCGCGACGATCGCGATCCGATCGAGTGCGATCGTGCCGGGCGCCGCCGCCTCGATTTTGCGCCGGATCGCGCGGGCGGTCTCCTCGACCTCGCCAAGGTGGGTTGGCGCCTCGCAAATCGTGACCGTATCGTCGGCCGGCGGCGGCTCGGGATAGTCGCCGACGAAGAGCTGTTCGAGTACGAAACCCAGGCGGCCGTCGCGTCCGCCGCGGCGAATAAAATGGGGCAGAACCTGGTCGGCGATCGATTCTTCACCGACGAAGCGGTTCCAGGTCAGCTCGGCAAAGCGCGTCGCGCTCGTCACGCGATGCTGTTCGGCCTGGATCGCGAGGTCGGCGCTGCCGATAATCCGGATCAGCGCGGCGGCGATCATGAACTGGAGCAGGCTCAGATCGTAGATTTCGGCGATCAGCAGATGGTCGACGCCGGCCAGCAGGCGCGGACGATCGCCGCGC
>DATLRA010000077.1:0-16353 GCA_035534935.1 Binataceae bacterium (SeqCode) | reverse complement strand
ACGGGCTGTCTGCGGTATTCGATGTTACTTACGGTTGTCGGCTGAATGATGTGGAATATGGAGGTAACAGTTCCGTCAGGGACAGTACCGTTCAGTACAAGGCGCTCACGCCCATATTTGGGCGAAATGACACTTACGATATCCTTTGTGGTGGAATGGGCAAATTCTATTTGGTTACAAAAGCCGACATGGACGTAATCGTGTTGTTCACACCTCGCCTTATCCGCCACCAAATTGCTTCATGCGCCCATTTCTATACTATTCCCGATTCGGCTGGACACCCGCGTTGGATGCAAAGTCCAGAAGCCGATCCATCAAAATGCAAATTCTTAACTCCCTAGGAATTTACATGTCCAAAGCTAAAACCGTTTCACTCCATCCGCTGAGTTTTCATGAAGCACCTAAAGCGATTATCAACGTCGATCCGGACAAGGTTGGCCTCACTCCGTAAGCGGCGACAGACACGACACCACATAAAAAAAACGATCCACAAAGCAAAGAGAATGAGCGGTACGCTAAGAGCCAGAAACGTGAGACCCACGAACTCGCGGCCCTCAGCAAGCGAAGCGAGTCCCGATAAATTTCTAAAATACGGGCCTGTCACGTAAACCGTGCCCACTAGGAGCATGAGTGTCAAGCCTAACATAATCCCCGGCTAGTTTACATAATATATCTTATGCGAACCTGAATGCGGGCGGGGCGCGGAGACCCAAATCCGGAGACACGCCGGCGCTGGCGCGCAAGCCGCCGCATCTCTATCATCAATAACCGCTATGCACCTGAAAAAACCTGACCTCTTCCCGCGTCTCGCCGCCGCCGCTCTCTTCGCGCTCGCGATCTCGACGATCGCCGCGCGGCCCGCGCGCGCCGGCGCCGCCGCAACCTCATCCGCCAGCCAGGACGCCGCCGTCAAGGCGATGCTGCAGAAGCGCCTGCTGGTGCCCGACGCAAAGAATCTCGTGCTCGGACCGCCCTCGCCCGGACCGTTCGCCGGCATGTCGAGCCGGACCGTGACGCTGGTCAATCCGGACGTGCCGGCGCAGAAGGCCGAGCTCGAGCTGTTCAGCGACGCCGATGGCAAGCAGGTCATCCTGGCGCAGCATTTTGCGATCGTCGACAGCGCCCATCCGTGGGAGCAGATCGATCTGAAGCAGATGCATCTGGAGGGCCGTGCGACGCTCGGACCGGCCGACGCGCCGCTGACCATCGTCGAGTTCGGCGACCTGCAATGCCCCTACTGCGCGCGCGCCTTCAGCGAGATCGAGACGGTGGTCAACACCACCTACAAGGATCGCGTGCGGCTGATCTGGAAGAATTTCCCGCTCAACGTGCATCCGTGGGCCGAGCAGGCCGCGGTGGCCGCCGAATGCGCGCGCGAGCAGAAGCCGGCCGCGTTCTGGGAGGTCGTGCGGAGCTTCTACAAGGATCAGAGCGAGATCACGCCGCAGAACCTGCGCGACCATATCGACGCTTACACCAAGGCGACCGGCCTCGATCAGACCGCGATGAACGCCTGCATCCTGGGCAAGACGGCGGAGGATCGCGTCCAGCAGGATCTCAAGGACGCCCAGAACGCCCATCTGAGCTCGACGCCGACCTTTATCGTCAGCGGCGTGCCGGTGATCGGACTGCCGAGCAGCAAGGTCTTCGATTTTGTGATCAAGGCGCAGTTGCAGAGCGATCACGCGGCCAAGTGAACGTCGCGGCGGGACTCAGAGTCTTATTCGCGCGGCTGCGCAGACTTGCCCGCGTCTTCATTCTGAATCGCGCGCTCCGCGCGCTGTGCGCACGTCGCAGACTCCTTAGCTCGGCTCCGCTGCGCTCCGCCTAGTGTGCCAGCTACGCATGATGCGGGCTATTTCGTATCAGAATGACAAGCTGACTTGCGGTGATACTTCCTGACGTCCTACCTGGTTGGCGAGGCTTGTGGCGCGGACGCCGCGGGATTGCTCGCGGCGGCGGGCGGATTCGCGGCGCCTGGCGCGCTAGCGTTGGGCGTGGTGGCCGCGGGCGTCGCGCCGAGTTGGGCCAGCGCCTCGACCACGTCGGTGCGCTCTTCGGAAAACGGATAGGCGGCGAGGAACTGGCGGTAGGCGGCGATCGCGCCGGCCGTATCGCCCAGGCGGCCAAGCGTGCGCGCGGCTTCGATCTGCGCGGTATGGCTTTCCGGGCCGTTGAGCGCGGCGGCATCGCCGTAGGCCTGATGCGCGGCCTTGAAATCGCCGAGGTTCTCGTTGACCACGCCGAGTTGCATTAGAGCCATCTCCTTGAACAATGGCTGGCTGCCCGCGGCGAGATAGGCGGCGAGCGCGTCGCGTGCCTTGGCCGGCTGGTTATCGGCGAGATAGGCGGTGGCGAGATAGAGCTGGGCGAGTTGTGCGAGGCGGCCCGAGCCGGTCTGGCTGAGCGCGCTGAAGCTGGCCTCGGCGTCGCTGTACTTTTTCTGATCGAGCGAGGTGAGCGCGTCGTAGAAGCCGGCGGACTCGACGCGTTCGCGATGCTGGTAGTAGAAGCCGACGCCAAAGGCCGCGCCGGCGATCGCGATCAGCGCGACCACGATAACGATCACGCGGCCGAGATGGTTGTTGACGTATTCCCAGGTGCGATCGGCGAGGGTGACGAACTCGTCGGGCTGCCTGAGCTCTTTGGGGTCGAGCCGGTAGTGTGATGTCGCCATGAAGGGAAATTCAGAGAAGCCGGTAGGTTAAGCGCCCTGCCCTGCGCGCCCGCGGTGGGCGGCCGGCAAGATCGCACGGAGCGCGGGGGCGCTCACATCTTGTATTTGAAGTCCTCGGGCGACATTTTTTCGAGAATCTCGGACCATTTGTCGCGCGAGACGCTGGCCAGGTTCTGATCGGTGTTGGCCGCGCCGCCCGGGTCGCCGGCCGCTTCGTGGATCTCGCTGGAGACCTCGAGGACGGCCTTGGCGACGTAGATCGGCGACTTGGTGCGCAGCGCGACCGAGATCGCGTCGGAAGGCCGGGAATCAATCTGGAGCGCCCCGCCGTCGCGGGTCTTGAGCTCGATACGGGCGAAGTAGGTGTTCTCGCGCAGCTCGGTGATCTCGACCGCCTCGACCGTCGCGCCCAACTCGCCGAGCAGGTTGCGGATGAGGTCGTGGGTGGTCGGACGCTGGGGCTTGATGCCTTCGAGCTCGGTGGCCATCGAGGCGGCTTCGAGCTGGCCGATCCAGATGGGCAGATTGAGCTTGTTGTCAGGATCCTTGAGCACCACTATCGGCATTTTAGTGGTCGGATCGAGAGTCAGGCCACCCACCATCATGAGGATGAAATCTTCCTTGGGACCGGTCATAAAAGGTCTTCTCGGCGCGGCCAATCCGACTTTGCGGCGCCTATAACTACCCTCGCTCGCGCGTTTACTGATTTTGGACCAAAGCGGTGCGATCGTCAACCTGACGATTGTCGTAACGCAATTCGACAGCCGATCGCGGACGCAGCTTAGCGCGGCACCAACTGATCGATGACCCGGTAGAGCTGGCCCAGATTGCGGCATTCCTCCACCAGGTCGCAGTGAACTGCGTACCGCTCCATTTCGCTGTCGCCGAATCCCCACGTGTTACGGCTTTCCGGGTTTAGCCAGATGATGCGCTTTGCGCGCTGACGAATCTCGCGCAAGCACCAGTCATGCGGCAAATTATAATTGTTGCGCGCGTCGCCCAGGATAAGCACGGTGGTGCGCTTGTTGACCGCGCCGATATGGTCGGTGACGAAGTTGCGGAACGATCGGCCGAAATCCGAATGCGCATAGACGTTGATCACGTCGCCCTTGAGCGCGACGTCGAGCGCCTCCTTCACGTCGTTGGTGCGGAAGCTCTCGGTGACCTCGCCCACGTCGGCGACGAAAACGAAGCTGCGCACGCGCGAGTAGAGATCCTGGAGCGAATAGACGAACTGAAGCATGAAGCGCGAGGCGTTGCGGACCGAGTCCGAGACGTCGCACATCACGAGGATTTGCGGCTTCTCGCGCTTGCGCTTTTCAAATTTGAGCTTGAACGGCACGCCGCCGTTGGCGAGGTTCGCACGCATCGTGCGCTTGACGTCGAAGCGGCCCTTTTTCATCCGCTTGCGGCGCACGGTGATGATATTCTTGAGGCGCTGGGCCAGGCGCGTGACCGCCTCGCGCATCTTCTCGAGTTCCTCGTCGCTGAGGTAGTAGAAGCTCTTGTCGGCGAGCTGGTTCATCCGCTGCTCTTCGCGCGACTTCATGTCGCGTTTCTCGCGCTCCTGGCGGACGTACTTGCGGATGATGTCCTCGAGCATCTTGAGCCGGCGGTCGAGATACTCCTCCATCTTGGCGCGCAGTTCGGAGCCCATGTCGAGCTTCTGCAACTGATCGCGCAGCTCCTTGATCTCGGCTTCGATCTTGTCGAGGCCGAGCGCGCGGGCCAGGGCGCGGGCGAAGTAGTTTTCCTCGATGGTGCGCTGGATACCCTGCATGCGCACGGCGCGCGCCGCCTCACGCATCATCTTTTCGAGCTGGCCGTTGTTGTTCTGCAGGAGCTGCTTGGCGAGATCGGATAGTTCCTGGCCGTGCTCCTTGAGCATCTTGTCGACGTCGTCGAGGAACTGCTGGAAGTCCTGGTCGGACATCGAGAGCGCGTCCTGCACTTCCTTGCTGGCGCCCTTGATGATCTCGCCGAGGCCGGAGAAGTAGACGTCGAAGAGCTCCTCGAAGACCGGCAGCTCGCTGGCCCGCTTGATCATGGTGGCGCGCAGCGCGGCGCGAAACGCGTCGCGCTCGCCGAGGCCGGTGACCTGGGACGCGCTGACCGCGTCGAGCGTCTCGGCGAGCGAGACGCGCACGCCGTTCTGCCTCAGCAGATTGGCAAATTCGACCAGCTTTTCTTCCATCGTTAACCCCGCCCTGCGATGCCGCCCGCGTGCGCGCGATGCGGCTTGCGCCCCAGCTAGTTAAGCATGTCCTTGTCGCTCTTGCCCGCGTCGGTGGTGGCGGCGGTCTCGGCGCCGCCGCGGCGCGTGCGCACCTTGCGCAGATATTCCTTGAGCTCTTCCTGCGCCTTGCGCACGTCGCCCTCGTACTTGACGATGGTGTCGAGGGTTTCGTCAACCAGCGCGTCGTCGAGGTTCTGGACGTTGAGCAGGGTCAGCGCCTTGACCCAATCGAGGGTCTCGCTGATGCCGGGGGTCTTCTTGAGGTCGAGCTTGCGCAGCGCTTGGACGACGGCAACGACCTCCTCGGCGAGCTTCTCGGCGGCCTCGGGCACCTTGAGGCGGACGATCGCGAGTTCCTGCTCGCGATTGGGAAAGTCGATATACAGATGGAGGCAGCGGCGCTTGAGTGCGTCGGACATCTCGCGCGCGTTGTTCGAGGTCAGGATGACGAGTGGAATTTTCTTGGCCTTGAAGGTGCCGATCTCCGGCACGGTGACCTGAAAATCCGACAGCAGCTCGAGCAGGAAGGCTTCGAATTCGGCGTCGGCCTTGTCGATTTCGTCGATCAGCAGAACGACCTGCTTCTCCGACGTGATCGCCTTCATCAATGGGCGCGGCACGACGAAGCGCTCGGAGAAGAAGACCTCGTCCTGGCTGGCGATACGATCGACCGCCTGGGCCAGGCTGTCGGTGCCGGTGAGCACCTCGCTGATCTTGTCCTTGAGAATCTGCGTGTAAAGGAGCTGCTTGGCGTACTCCCATTCGTAGAGCGCCTTGCCCTCGTCGAGCCCCTCGTAGCACTGCAGGCGGATCATATCTTCGCCGAGCGTAATCGCCAGAACCTTGCCGAGATCGGTCTTGCCGACGCCGGCGGGCCCTTCGACAAGAATCGGTTTCTGCATGGCGGCGGCGAGATAAACCACGGTCGCGATACGGCGGCTGGCAATGTAATTATTTTTGCCAAAGCGCTCGATAACGTCTTCAATCGATGAAAACATTCATCCTCCTCGATGGCTGCGGCTGGCCGGTCCGTGCCGCGCAATCCCTGTTCAATATCATTTCAAATCGCGGGTGGAAACCCGCGGCGCGGGTCGCGCCAATACGGCTCGCCGGCGACCCGGCTCAAATGTGCAATTCCTCAAAAACGAGCCGATTGTCGGCAAAACGCTCGCGGCTGAGCGTGCTGGCGTCAAATTCGCCCCATTCGCCGCGCGCGATCAGATTGGCCAGCGCCTGTCCCGCGCCATAGGACTGCATCACGCCGCGCCCGCTGAACGAATGCGCCTCGAAGACCCGCGGCGCGGCGCGGCCGATAATCGCGCTGCGATCGGGACTTACCTCGTATAGCCCGGCCCATCCGGTGACATGGCGCATCCGCTCGCAGCAGCTCATCCGCGCGTACATCCGGGGCCATACCTGGTCGATGAAAAAAGCTTCGCCGTCGTAGGTGAAGTGATGACCGGGCGGCGTATCGGGCGGCGAGTAGCCGGCGAGTATATGCACCCCCTCGTTGTGGAAATAGACCCCCGAGGTGTCGACGATCATGCCGTAGGCGGCGAAGCTGGCGGCGCGATTGTCGGCGAGGCAGATCTGGCGGCGGACCGATTCGCTGTAGTTGCGCAGGCCGAAGATGCGCAGCGCGTTGTCCGACCAGGCGCCAGTGGTGATTGCGACGGCGCCCGCGCGCAATTCGATCAG
Source organism: Binataceae bacterium (SeqCode) (assembly GCA_035534935.1). Classification (GTDB taxonomy): domain Bacteria; phylum Desulfobacterota; class Binatia; order Binatales; family Binataceae; genus JADMIL01. The sequence goes on along the minus strand of DATLRA010000077.1, from coordinate 9,742 downwards.
CCGTCCCGGCTCGGCCGCGCCGGGTCCGTCCTCGGTCATCAGGCGGGTCAGACCGGCGTCGGAGAGCGGCGCCGCCGCCTGCCAGCATTGCAGGCGCACCTCGTCGGCATCGACACTAGCGGCGTGGACGAGCGTGCGATCGAGAAATTGTGCGCCGGCGGCGCGGGCGCGCGCGCGATAGTGTTCCTTGAGCAGGTTGGGGTTGATCAGGCCGTCGGACGGCGAAAACGTTGCACCGGCAATTGCCTCGAGCCGATCGATCTCGGGCACGCGCCGCGCGACCTCGGCCGCGGTGAGCGTCTCGATGCGATGGCCGAACGAACGCTGCATCTCGAGATGGGCGCAGGCTTGCGGCCAGGTCGTCTCGTCATAGAGCCACAGGTAGCCTTTCTGGCGGAAGCCGACTTCATCACGGAGGCTTTCGTAATAGGCGATCGAGGCGCGGCACAGGGCGACGTTGACCGGCTGCCACCAGGTCGCGCGGACGCCGCCCGCGTTCTTTTCGCTCGAGCTCAGGCGGCCGCTCAGGTCGACGTCGGCGACCGCGACGCCGAGGCCACGCTCCGCCAGGCCCATCGCGACGGCGCTGCCGATAATCCCGCCGCCAATCAGCACGGCGTCGAAGCGTTCGCTGAGATCGATCGCGGCCATGCGGCGAGTCTAGCAAATCGCCCGATCGCAAACCCCTTGTGCTGACCGCCCCGGATTTGCCAGCCTTGGATCGCCATGTGCACGCTCGCCATCTACTACCGCGTGTTCCCCGCCTACCCGATCGTGGTAGCCGCCAATCGCGACGAATATCTCGAGCGGCCGGCGCTCGCGCCGACCACGCTTGGCGATCATCCGCATATCGTGGGCGGCAAGGATCTGCGCGCGAGCGGCACCTGGCTCGGCCTCAACCAGCACGGGATGGTGGCGGGATTGCTCAATCGGCGCACGGCGGATTACGGCCCGGCCAATCCGAATCTGCGCTCGCGCGGGCTGCTCTGCCTCGACGTGCTCGGCTATGCCGAGGCGGCGCCGGCGGCGGAGTTTGTCGCGAGTCAGCAGGGCGCGGCCTACAACGCGTTTAACCTGCTGATTGCGGGGGGCGACGGCGCCTACGTCACCTACAACCGGGGCGGCGAGATCGAGGTCGTGAAGCTGACCCCGGGGCTGCATCTGCTGACCAACGCCGACGTCGACGATTTCGAATGTCCGCGCATCAGCCACGCCTACGGGCGCTTTGCGGAACTCGGCGCGCGCGCGGATTTTGCCCGTGACCCGGTCGCACTGCGCGACGAGTTGGGCCGGCTGCTCGCCGACCATTCGACGCAACTCGACCCGCGCAGCGGCCGGCCCAACGCACTATGCATGCATCTGGGCAGCTACGGCACGCGATCCTCGAGCCTGATCTTCATGGGCCGCGAAGGCGATACCGTCGAACATTTCTACGCCGCCGGTCCGCCCTGCACCGCGCCCTTCGAGCGCGCGGCGATTCCCCGTCAAGCCGCGCAAGATTAACCTTCGCAAGATCACGCCTCGCGAGATCAAGCGGCGCTGCTTTCCGCGCCCAGCGGCCGCGGCCGCGCCGTCAATGCGTCGCTTTCGGACGCGCCGGCTTGCGCACGTAGAGCGTCGGATCCGTCACGCCCGCTTCAATAAATCCGGCGACGCGCTCGGCGCATTTGGTGCATGCGCCGCAGTGAAGATTGCCTTTGGGGCGCGCGCACGAGACCGTCAACTCGAGCGGCATCGCCGCGCCGCGCCGCACCACCTCGCCCTTGCTCAGGCCGGCAAACGGCGTGCGCACTTTGAGCTTGAGGCCGACGCCGAGTTCGACGGCGCGGGCGAAGGCGCGGAAAAACTCCGGTCGCGCGTCGGGAAACGGATTGCTTTCGAGCGGCGCCATCGCGAGATCGCCAATCTGGTTGCGCGCGCAAAACAGCGCAGCCTTGGTCAGCAGCGTGAGATTACGCCCGACGATGTAATTCGAGGTGACGGCGGCCTGGTAGCCCGGCACCTTGCGCCCGGTCACGCTCCAATGGTCGCCCGCCAGATCGCCCATCGGCAGCTTGAGCACCGCGATCGGCGCGATATTCTTGAGCTTGAGTGCGCGCACGAAGCGCCGCAGGGTCGCCAGTTCGTCGGGCTCCCACTTGAGGCCGGCGCGAATATAGATCGGATAAACCTGGCGGCCGGCACGCGCCACGATACCCAGCATCACCGAGCTGTCGAGGCCGCCGCTGGCCAAAATCGCGATGCGGCCGGGGACCGGCGTGATCTGGAAGTCTGCCGCCGCGGGCGGCGCTGAAAGAGGTTTGGCAGCGGTCGTCATGCGCATGTTGTGTAGTTGATTGAACGGCCGCCGTCGAGCGGCGGCGGAGCGCGGGGCCTGCGCGACTCGTCCGCTGGAGCAATCGGCGAGCGGCAAGATCGATTGCCGCGCCGGCCGCGCGCGGGCGGCGTTACGCTTGTGCGGCGATCGCGCGCAGCAAGGCGAGATTGTCGGAATGGCCCGATTTCGAGGCGGTCACATGGCCCACGATCGGACGGCCGAGCAGGTACAGGTCGCCGATCAGATCGAGCACCTTGTGACGGGCGAATTCGTCGGGGAAGCGCAGCGTGGTGTTCACGACCTTTTCGTCGTCGACCAGGATCAGGTTATCGAGGCGACCACCGCTCGCCAGGCCCATCTCGGCCAGCTTGCGGAATTCGCGCACAAAGCCGAAGGTCCGCGCCGGCGCGATTTCATTGACATAAACCTCGGGCGAGGTCAGTTCGAAATGCACGTGCTGGACGCCGATCGGATGCGGATAGTCGAGTGTGTAGTCGATGATCAGGCGGTCGGCCGGTTCAATGCGAATGAACTCGTCGCCCGCGCCAATCCGGATCGGCCGGGTGACCGCGATCGGATCGGCCGCGGCCGGCTGATCGCGCATCCCGACCGCGCGCAACTGCGTGCAGAACTCGAGTGCCGAGCCGTCGAGCGCCGGCACTTCGTCGTCGGTCTTGACCAACAGATTGGTGATGCCGAGTCCGTGCAGCGCCGACATGAGATGCTCGACCGTGCGAATCGAATGGCCGCCGCCGCTCAGCGTGGTGTTGTAGCCGGTCTCCGAGACGTTCTCGATCCGCGCCGCGATCTCGGTCTGCGCCGCCAGCGAGGAAAACACGATGCCCGTGCCGGCCGGCGCTGGATGCAGAATCACCCCGGTCTTGAAGCCCGAATGCAGCCCCTGCCCCGCCAGCACGAGCGACTCGCGCACGGTGCGCTGCGGATGCGCGAGGGCTTGTACGATGCGCGGGCGCGCGGCGTCGCGCACGGCCGCATCGACGCTGACGTCGAGACCGCGCGGCCGTCCGCTGTCGCCGGCGAGCACGCGCTCGATCGAGGCCAGCAGGCCGCCGACCGAAAAGGGCTTCTCGAGGAAATCTTCGGCACCCAGCCGCGTCGCGGCGACCGCGTTCTGGATATTGGCGTGGCCCGAAATCATGATCACGCGAGTGGCGGGCTGCTCGGCCTTAATCCGGCGGAGCAGTTCGATCCCGTCGAGATCGGGCATCCAGACGTCGAGCAGCACGACCGCGGGATTTTCGCGCGCGATAAGCTCCATCACGCCCGGTGCGTCGCCGGTGTCGAGCACGCGAAAGCCCTCGTCGCTCAGGATGCCGCGCAGTGAAGACCGAATCCGCTCCTCATCGTCCACCACCAGTACGGTCGTGTTCACCATGACTCCTGCGCTATGCAAATTTGTCTATTTCGGATCGCGGATGCCGCGAAAGGCTGCGCGTGGTACCGCCGCTATGCCGGAAGCTTTACCGATACTTGATCTTTTACCGGGAATTCGACGATAAATCTACTTCCCCGCGGCCGGTTGTCACGCACCCGGATGAAGCCGTGATGGTCGGTGATGATTGTCGCGACAATCGCGAGGCCCAGTCCGGTGCCGCCTTTCTTAGTCGAAAAGTAGGGTTCGAAGATGCGCGCGCGATTGCGCGGCTCGATGCCCGGGCCGTTGTCGCAGATCTCCAGCGTGACCACGCCACTGTCCTGATCGGCGGTCGTGCGCACGTCGACCCGCGGGCGCTCGCCGTTGTGGTTGGCGTCGACCGCGGCCGCCACGGCGTTGTCGAGCAGGTTGACCAGCGCGCGCTTGAGCGCCTCGCGATCGATCTCGATCAGCGGCAGATGCGGAGCGAGCGCCATGGCGAACTCGACGCCGCCGTGCGCCTCGCGGAAATTGTTGACGGTCTCCTCGGCCAGCGCGTTGAGATCGCCCGGGACCGGGTTCAACTGCGGCATCCGCGCGAACGCGGCGAACTCGTTGACCAGGCGCTTCAAGTCCTCGACCTCGCCGATGATCGTATGCGTGCATTCGTCGAGCAGGCGCGCGTCGCCGTCGGAGCCGGGGGCCAGTTGGCGGCGCAGCCGCTCGGCCGAGAGCTGGATGGGCGTCAGCGGATTCTTGATTTCGTGCGCGATGCGCCGCGCGACCTCGCGCCACGCTTCCATCCGTTCGACCTTGGCGATCTGGCTCACGTCCTCGAAGAACAGCACGGTGCCCAGTTCGCCGGCCTCGTCGCCGAGCGGACTCGCCGTCATCATGAGTTCGGCTTCAGCGCCTCCCGCGTCGAGCTTGAGCGAGGCGCGATCCTCCTGCGTGCGCGGACCGGCGGTGTGCATCTCGTCGAGCGTGCGGGTCAGCGGTGTCGGAAAGCATTCGCCGTAGCGCCGGCCGAGCACCTCGGCGCCGCGCAGCCCGAGCATCCGCTCGGCGCATGGATTGATGGCGGTCACGGCGCCCTCGCGATCAAGCCCGACGACCCCGGCCGAGACGTTGCGCAGCAGCGTCTCAGTATAGCGGCGGCGGCGCTCGAGTTCGGCGCGCGAGGCCCGCAGATCGGTCGTCATGCGATTGAAGGAGCCAACCAGGTGGCCGATCTCGTCGTCGCCGACGGGCGGAATCTCATAGCTCAGATTGCCGCCGGCGACCGCCTGCGTGCCCTCGGCCAGGAGTTTGATTGGCCCGGTAATCCCGCGCGCCAGGTAGATGCCGAACCAGCTCGCCAGGAGCACGACGGCCAGGCCGATCAGCACCAGGGCCAGGATGTAGCTGTGCATGATCGGCTGGTCGAGGATGCGCAACTGGAAATATTCCTCGAAGGTGCGCGAGATGCCGGCGGCCTTTTGCGCGAGACTCTTGGGCAGGTAATAGTCGATGACGATCGCGCCGACCACGTTGTCCGAATCGGGCGAGGCGTAGATCGGCGCGCTGCCGCGAATCACGTCGGATTTGCCCAGCCGATCGGTGCGCGTCATGGTATGGCCGGCGAGCGTGCCAATCACGATCGCAGAGTCCGGCGAGACGCCGATGCCGGTGGGCGTGCGTTGGCTCAGCACGAACATCACCAGGCTCCGATTGGCGGAAAACACCTCGACCGTGCCGAGATTGAACTCCTGCTGCGCCTTCTCGACCATCTTGCGCAAGTCCCTGTGCCGGACCGGATTGAGCAGGTCGTGATCGGCGACCTTTTCCGCTAGCACGCGGGCGAAATGCGCCGCGTTGTTGGCCGAGTTGAGATAGTAGACCTTGGCGATATCGAGCGAATCGTCGAGCACCTGTTCGTACTCGGGATTGAACCAGCTATCCATGTCGGCGTGCAGGAAGGTGCCGGCGACGTACAGCAGGAACGCGCTCGGTACCAGCGCCACCGCGATAAAGCCAAAGACCAGGCGCACTTGCAGCTTCGAGCCGATCAGCCCGCGGCGGCGCTCGAAGAAGGCCTTGGCGAGATTGCGCCCGACCAGCAGGAGCATCAGTCCGAGCAGCAGAAAGCTCAGATCGAAAAGCAGGATTACGACCAGGTTCGAGATCAGCGAGGTATGCGAGGTCAGCGGCGGCAGCGTGGTCTGCGCCAGCACGAAGGCGATCAGCGTGGCGGCGGCGACGCCGACCGCGATCAGCTCGCGATGCCGCCGCTTGAGCTCGGCGGCGGTCAGCGCGTTATCGTCTTCACCGGCCATCGTCAACGCCTCAGCAGGGCTACGAGCAGCGATAGCACGACGCTCACGACAATCGAGGTGGCGATCGGAAAGTAGCAGGTGAAGTTAGCGCGCCGGACATAAATGTCGCCCGGCAGGCGGCCCAGCCGGCCGCCGATCGGAATCACCGAGACGCACCAGACCATCAGCCCGCATGCGGCGATCGCGAGCCCGCACACGATCAGGTATTTGCCCAGCGCGGCCATCGGCACAAGCCCCTCGGGGGGCTCATGCGATGGTATCAGCCGGCCGGCCCATGCGCGACCGCCGCGCGCACCGCTTAGACGTGGGCGTGAGCCTTGGCCCCGGCCTGCGCCGCCTGCACCTCTTTGATCACCTTTTCGGCGATCGGCGCGGGCACTTCGTCATAGTGATCGAAGCGCACCTCGAACGATCCGCGCCCCGACGTGATCGAGCGCAAGTCGGGCGCATACTTGAGAATCTCGGCCATCGGGACCAGCGCCTTGATCACCTGGCCGTGGCCCTTGCTGTCCATCCCGAGCACGCGGCCGCGCCGTGAATTGATATCGCCGATCACGTCGCCCATGCATTCGTCGGGCGCACTCACGTCGACCGCCATCACCGGCTCGAGCAGAATCGGACGGGCCTTTTCGAGCGCATTCTTGAGCCCCATCGAGGCGGCAATCTGAAACGCCATGTCCGACGAATCGACGTCGTGGTAGCTGCCCTCGTAAACCGTCACGCGGACGTCGACCATCGGAAAGCCTGCCTGGAAGCCCTCGGCCAGCGTATTGCGCACGCCCTTTTCGACCGACGGGATAAACTGTCGCGGGATCGAGCCGCCGACGATTTCGTCGACGAACTCGAAGCCCGAGCCGCGCGGCCGCGGTTCGATCCGCAGCCAGCAATCGCCGTACTGGCCGCGTCCCCCCGATTGGCGCTTGTACTTGCCCTGGGCCTCGGCGCGCCCCTTGATCGCCTCGAGGTACGGCACCTTGGGCGCCTGCAGTTCGACCTCGACGTTGAACTTGCGCTTGAGCTTTTCGACCGTCACCTCGATATGCATCTGGCCGGTGCCCGACAGGATGATCTCATGGGTCTGCGGGTCGCGATGGGTTTCGAGCGCGGGATCCTCTTCGACCAGGCGCTGCAGCGCGATCGACGATTTTTCCTCGTCGGAGCGGGTCTTGGGCCGAATTGCAAACGAGATCACCGGTGCGGGCTTTTCCGGCACCGGGTAGATAATCGGCGCCTTCTCATCGCACAGCGTGTCGCCGGTGGTGGTGTCTTTGAGCTTGGCCACGGCGATTATCTCGCCGGCCACCGCCGCATTCACGGGCGCCTGCTTCTTGCCCTCCAGGCGCAGCAGATGCCCCAGATGCTCGCGAGTGCCGCGGGTCGAATTGAGCACCGCCATATCGGTCGCGGCACGCCCCGACAGCACGTGCATGATCGAGAGCTTGCCGGCGAACGGATCGATGATGGTCTTGAAGACGATCGCCGAGAATGGCGCGGCGGGGTCGTGCGGACGTTCGGCCGGCCTGCCGTTGGCGGGGCCCTGGCCCTGATTGGCCGGGCGTTCGCCGGGCGCGGGCAGCAGCCCGGCAATCGCGTCGAGCAGCGGGCCGGTGCCGATATTTTTCGCGCCGGACCCGCACAGCACCGGCATCAGTTGGCATTCGAGCACCGCGCCGCGCAGCGCCGCGCGCAATTCGGCCTCGGTCAATTCACCCTGATCGAGATAGCGCTCGAGCAGCGCGTCGTCGGTCTCGGCGACGGCCTCGCACAGCCGGTTGCGCGCGGCCTGGGCGCGGCTCAGTAGATCGCCGGTCAATTCTTCTTCGCGCGGCCGGGCCTTGGCGTCGCCGTAAATTACGGCGCGCATCGCGAGCAGATCGATAACGCCGTTGAAGTCCGCCTCCTCGCCGATCGGCAAGGTGAGCACCACCGGCTTGAGCTCGAGGGTCTTTTCGAGATCCTCGAGCGCCGCCGCGAAGTTCATCCGTTCGCGCTCCAGGCGCGAGACGAAGGCAATTCGGGGCAGACCGAGCCGTTTGATCTCGTCGGCGATCTTTTCCGCTTCGACCTTAAGGTCGCCGCCCGCGCTGACCACGAAGACCACGCCGTCGACCGCGCGCATCGTTGTGAAGGCCTCGGGCAGAAAGGCGGCGTAACCGGGCGTGTTGCCGATAATCACGTCGGTCTTTTTCCAGTTCAGATGATGAAACGAGGAGCTGATCGAGATATGCCGCGCGAGTTCTTCGGGTTCGAAGTCCATCGCGGCACTGCCGTCGTCGGGACGGCCTAGATGCTTGGTCGCGCCGGCCGTAAACAGCATCGCTTCGGCGAGCTGCGTCTTGCCGGCGCCACCTTGGCCGACGATTGCGATTGTCCTTAAGCCACCGGTTTCCTCGACTGCCATAGCGATTCACCTCTCCGCAACGTTTGCGTAACGTCTCTCGGAGCGCGCGAATTGATCGCGCAGCCGTCCTGCCGCAGCCATCCTGACGTACGGCCCGGTCGCGCGTGCCGCCGCGTTCCTGTGCTAATCGTAAACTCCCTCGATACTCACATCCCCCGTGACGATCCGCGCCGCACTCGTATCGGTGTCGAGCAGCAACGCGCCGTCGGCATCGATTCCCCTGACCACGCCGGCGATACGCGCCGCGCCGTCAACCACCGTGACCCGCCGTCCGGTCAGCGCCGAGTAGCGCTCCCAGGCGGGGCGAATCGCGGCAAAGCCGTCGCGCTCAATTTCCATATAGCGCGAGTCGAGCCGATTAAACAGGGTCTTCGCGAGCGCGATTCGATCGCATTCGCGACCCGTCGCGATCCGGACCGAAGTCGCCTTGTCGCGCAGTTCGGGCAATAGATCCGCGGCCGGCAGGTTGACGTTGAGCCCGATGCCGAGCAGCACGCAGCGCAGGCCCTGGCGGAAGTCGGTCACCGCCTCGGCGATAATCCCGCCGGCCTTGCGTCCGCCGAGCCATACGTCGTTGGGCCATTTCAGCGCGACCAGGCCGGGCGCGGCGCTCTCGAGCGCCTCGGCCGCCGCCACCCCGGCGACCAGGCTAAGGCGCGGCACCTCGGCAATCGGCATAGCGGGGCGCAGGATTATCGTCAGGTAGAGATTAACGCCGGACGGCGAATGCCACGTGCGGCCCATCCGGCCGCGCCCAGCGCTCTGGCGCTCGGCGATCACAATTGTGCCCTGCGCCGCGCCCTCGCCGGCCAGGTCGGCAGCCACGCGCTGGGTCGAGCCGACTTCGTCAAAGTAATGGATTCGCCAGCCGATCGTGCCGGGCTGGCCGCTTTCGATCGCCTGGTAGGGATTTGCCGCCATCATCCGCCTCGCGGGCCGCCGCGCCGCTCAGGCGTCGCGCGCGGCCTCGCGATCAATCTGTTCGATCCGCATGCTGAGATCGACGGCCTTGACCGAATGGGTCAGCGCGCCGACCGAGATCAGATCGACTCCGGCCGCCGCGATCGCGCGCACCGAATCGAGCGTGACGCCGCCCGACGCTTCGAGCAATATCGCGTCGCCGGCGATTTCGCGCGCGCGGCTCATCGTGGCGACGTCCATGTTGTCGAGCAGGATTGCGGTCGCGCCGTGCTTGAGCGCCTCCTCGACCTGCGCCAGCGTCTCGCATTCGATCTCGACGCGAAAGGTATGCGGCGCGAGCCGGCGCGCGCGTTCCAGCGCGATCCGGATCGAACCCGCCGCGGCGATATGGTTGTCCTTGATCAGCACGCCGC
>DATLRA010000076.1:0-5827 GCA_035534935.1 Binataceae bacterium (SeqCode) | reverse complement strand
GATCATCTGGCCTTGAATGGCGATTGAATGGGGAAACTTTCCGCGCGCGGCAGGTCCAGCCGCTCGCCGCGCCCGGAGTCTTCATTTTGTAGGCTACTTTAAGTATGAAATTAATATAAAAAGGTCTGCGTGGGAGCGCATCGCGGCGCCGATCAATGCGCCCCACGCGGACGGGCGCTTCAGAACCTCATTCGCCTTTCCAGTTGGGCTTGCGCTTTTCGGCAAAGGCGCGCGGTCCTTCGATCAGGTCCTTGGATTGAAAGAGCCGCTTGGTCGCGGAGAAGTTGGTTTTGATCGCGTCCTGCAAAGGCATATGCAGCCCCGCGTAGGCCGCCTCCTTGCTCGCCTGCACCGAGAGCGGCGAACATTCCATGATCTCAGCAGCCCATTTTTCGGCGGTGGCGATGAGGTCCTTGAGCGGCACGACTTCGTTGACCAGGCCCCATCGATGGGCCTCGGCGGCCAAAATATGCCGCCCGGTCAGCATCAGGCCCATCGCGATCTTGAGCGGAATATGGCGCGGCATCCGATGCACCCCGCCAGCCCCCGCCATCAGGCCGACGCGTGGCTCGGGCAGACCGAAGCGGGCGTGGTCGGCCGCGATAATGATGTCGCAGGCGAGCGCGATTTCGCATCCGCCGCCCAGTGCGAAGCCGTTGACCGCCGCGATGATCGGCTTGTTGATATCGAAGCGCGCAGTGATTCCGGCAAAGCCGCCGCGGCTGCGCGGAAAGGGCTCGCCGGCGTGGGCCGCCGTCCACTTGAGGTCGTTGCCGGCCGAAAAGGCCTTGTCGCCGGCGCCGGTGACAATCGCGACCCACAGGGCCTTGTCGGCGACGAAATCATCCCACACGTCGTCCATTTCGGTATGGCAGGGGGGATGCATCGCGTTCATCACCTCGGGACGGTTGAACGTTACGTAGGCGAGGTGATCCTTTTTCTCGTACTTGATGTATTTCAGATCCATCGAATGCCGCTCCTCTGATCGCCGCTGCTCGTGGCCGGCGCCGTAAAACGTTGTAGGCTGCCCCGCGAGGCCCGCTCCGCTTCCATCCGCCGGGCGAAGGGAATGGAAAAGCGACTCAAATCGAGGCCATATTACCGTCGAAGGCTTCGCACAATCGGGCGGTTTTCTCAACCTTCGATCGCGCGCGGGGCGGCCGGATTGTTCGCCGCCGGACCCCATCGGCCAGCTATTACGCCGCCCGGGATTCGCGGGCGCGAGAGGAAGTGACGCAGATGAACAGGCTAGCAGGACAGGTCGCGATCGTAACCGGGGCGGGTTCGGGTATCGGCCGCGCCACCGCGCGCTTATTTGCCGCCGAGGGCGCCGCAGTCGTCCATTGCGATCGATCGCAATCCGGCACCGATGAGACCCAGGCGCTGCTCGAGCAAGAGGGCGCGCGCGCCGCCGGGATAGTCGCCGATATCGCCCTCGAAGCGACGGCGGACCGCCTGGTGCGCGCCGCGGTCGAGCGCTTCGGCAAGCTGACGACGCTCATGAATAACGCGGGTATCGGATGCAACCGACTGACCGGCGAGATGCCGCTCGAGGAATGGGATCGCGTGCATAACGTCAACGTGCGCGCCCAATTTATCCTGATCAAGGCGGCGCTTCCGGAACTGATCAAGGCCGGCGGCGGCAGCATCGTCAACGTCGCCTCGGTGATGGCCGAGGCGACCGACTACGGCCTCGCGCCCTACTGTTCTTCCAAGGCCGGCGTCGCCGGGCTGACCCGCACCGTCGCGCTCGAATACGGCAAATATGGCATCCGCGCCAACTACATCATGCCCGGGCCGATCTACACGGGACTCACGCGCGACAACTTCGACCAGGAGAAGATCAAGGCGGTATGGGAGAAAAAGACCGCGCTCAGACGCCTCGGCCAGCCTGAGGATATGGCGCGGGTGGCGCTGTTTCTGGCCTCGGACGATGCCGGCTATGTAACCGGTGCGGGGATTCGCGCCGACGGCGGCCTGATGCTGCGAACGTGAATCGGGTGCGGGGGGCTCACGTCACCGTCGCGGGCGAAGTCAGGGGGTGGACCGCTCGTCAAGCAGCTCGAAGAAAGCGTCGATACTCTGCATCAACTGGCGGCGAATCTGGGCCCGCGTGCCTTCGATCAGATGCATCGCGACGCGGCCGGCGGAACCGTCGGCGAGACGCACCTGGCCGTCGTCGATCGCGGCGACCTCGAGCGGCTCGAACAGGCGCATCCCGTAGATGAGCGCGCTGCGCTTTGCGGCTCCCTTGACCAGTTTGAGTTTGCGCGCCATCCGTGAGGCCTCCCTGATTCCGACCGAGGCCGGAGCCGGCGTTATAGCACAGAGCTTAACTGGGACCGACCGCCGCCAGGCGGTCGGCGTGGCGCGCGGGCTGCGGGCGAGCGCAAACGTCGCACCGATTGACAAGCTTGGCCCGCGCCACAGACAATCCGTCGGATGCGGGAACGGTTCGGCAGGCAAGGATTTGCGGCGATGCGCGCGATTATCGGGTTCGCGGGTGCGATCGGATTGGCCGGTGCGATCGGATTGGCCAGTGCGACAGCACTGGGCGGATGCGGACTGGTCTACCAGGCGGGCACGCGGGTCAAAACCGATCGGATGATAGATAATCTCAAGGCGGGCGAGACGACTAACCAGGTCCACGATAAATGGGGCGAGCCCGATCTGCGTAAAAACGTGGGCGGCAACTCGGAAGTCTGGAGCTATGCGCGGCGCGCCAACAGCAACGATATTACTGCTACACTGCTCTATACCTCGACTAAAGCCGGTGACAAAGGCAAATTTCTCGATCTGACCTTCGTCGGCGGAAAGCTGGTAGGATGGACCGAGGCGATCCATACGATGCCGGCTAAACAGGGTTCGGGCTTCAGCTACGGATTCGGGCCGGGAGGCGCCGTGGCACCGATTAGTCACTATTAGGCGGTGTCCGGAGCGATACGGGCACAACGACTTCTTGCAACTGCTGCGTCTCATCGTATCTAATTATAGTTACCATTGCGGGGATGTGTGCGGATGCGGCGGATGCGGCTAATAAATCTCATGACAGCGGATCAAAACGGCGCGCATACGGCCTCGTGACGGTATTTTAATGGCAACCGCGCGCAAGAGTTTTGAGGCGATACTGCTCGACCGCTCATGGGTCTCGGTGCAGGATCTCGAGAAAGCGCGCCAGCGCAAGAAACCGGGCCAGGAGATTGCCGACGTCCTGGTCGATATGGGCGCGCTGGAGCCCCAGCGTCTGGCGCGCGCACTGGCGCAGGAATATGGTTTTGCCTTTCAGGCGCATATCGATCTGGCAACGCTCGAGAACGAGCTGGTTGCCAAAGTCCCGATAAATTACGCCAAGAAGAATCGGCTGCTGCCGCTCGCTTCCGACGGTGCGACGGTCATCGTGGCGATCGCCGATCCGGCCAACTACGAGCCGCTCGACGATCTGCATGTGCTGTTTGGCCGCGCGATTCAGCCGGTGGTGGCGCCGGCCGAGGTGATCAACGAGGCGATCAACCGCGCCTACGATCAAGCGGCGACGACCACCGCCCACGACCTGATGATCGACCTCGAGGAAGAGCAGCTCGACCTGGTGGCCAATGAGCTGGCGTCGGAGCCGCGCGACCTGCTCGAGGCCGACGACGCCGCGCCGATTATCAAGCTGGTCAACGGGCTGCTCTCGCAAGCGGTCAAGGACCGCGCGAGCGATATCCATATCGAAGTCTTCGATCGCGACCTGGTGGTGCGCTTCCGGGTGGACGGGATGCTCTACGATCTGCTGACGCCGCCCAAGCGCTTTCACGCCGCGATCGCCTCGCGCATCAAGGTCATGTCGGGCCTCAATATCGCCGAGAAGCGCCTGCCGCAGGACGGGCGTATCCGGGTGCGCATCGCCGGCCGCGACATCGATATCCGCGTCTCAACCATCCCGACCGCGTTCGGCGAACGGATCGTGCTGCGGCTGCTCGATCGCGCGCAGGCGCTGGTCGACGTCAACCTCGATCGGCTGGGCTTTTCGGGCGACAACCTGGAAAAAATCGACCGGCTGATTCGCCAAAGCCACGGGATCATCCTGGCCACGGGACCGACCGGATCGGGCAAGACGACCACGCTTTACGCGGCGCTCAGCCGGATCAATTCGCCCGAGAAGAACATCATCACGATTGAGGATCCGATCGAGTATCAGCTCCACGGCGTCGGCCAGATGCAGGTCAGCCCGAAGATCGAGCTGACTTTCGCCAACGGCCTGCGCTCGATCCTGCGCCAGGATCCCGACGTCATCATGGTCGGCGAAATCCGCGACAGCGAGACCGCCGAAATCGCGATCCAGGCGGCGCTCACCGGCCATCTGGTCTTCTCGACGCTGCATACCAACGACTCGTTCGGCGCGTTGACCCGGCTCATCGACATGGGTATCGAGCCCTTCCTGGTCTCGTCGTCGGTGCTCGCGGTGCTGGCCCAGCGCCTGGTGCGCGTGGTCTGTCCCGATTGCCGCCAGTCCTATCAGCCGACCGAGCCGGAGCTGGTGCGAATCGGGCTGGGCGGGATGCGTCTGGCGAGCCCGATCTACCGGCCCGCCGGATGCAAGGCGTGCCGCAACACCGGCTATCGCGGACGGACCGCGATCACCGAATTGATGGTGATGGATGACGAAATCCGCGGACTGGTGATGCAGAAGGCCGACGGCTCGATGATTCGCCGGGCATGCGCCGCCAAGGGCATGAAGATCCTGCGCCAGGACGGCGCCGAACGGGTGCTCGCGGGCCAGACCACGATCGAAGAGCTGCTGCGCGTCACCCAGGAAGACTTCGCCTAGCGTCGGGGACGCCGGCGCCTGCCCTCGGTCATTGCAATGCCGGTATTTGCCTATCGTGGATTAGCCGTCAACGGCCGCTCGGTGGCCGGGTCGATCGACGCGGACAACGCACGCAATGCGCGTGGCAAACTGCGCGAACTGGGCATCTTTCCGACCGATCTCGACGAAGAGGCGGCGGAGATTCGCAAGCGTTCGCTCAACGACCTGATGCCGACGCTTGGGCGCCGGATTCCGGCCACCGAACTCGCCCTGCTGACGCGCCAATTGGGCACCCTGCTCGGCGCGGGCGTACAACTGACCGAGGCGCTGGCCGTGCTCGGCGAACAGGCGGCGCGGCCGGCGGTCAAAAAAATCTTCTCGCAGGTGCGCGAAGCGGTGCGCGAGGGATCGTCACTGGCCGACGCACTCGCCGGCCATCCGGAGATCTTCTCCGACCTCTACGTCGGCATGGTGCGCGCGGGCGAGACCGCCGGGGCGCTCGAAGCGGTGCTCGATCGGCTAGCCGAATTCAGCGAGCGCCAGGCCGAGTTCGTCGCCAAGGTGCGCGGCGCGCTGACCTATCCATTGATCATGATGTGCCTGGCCGCCGGGATCATGGGCTTCCTGGTGGTCTACGTGGTGCCGCAGATCTCGACGATTTTCGAGCAGCAGCACGCGGCGCTGCCGACCATGACGCGGGTGCTGATCTCGGTATCGAATTTCCTGATCAACTACTGGATCGAACTGGTGCTCCTGCTGGTCGCGATAATCGCGGGAATCGTCGCCGGGCTCTCGAGCGCGCGCGGCCGGCGCCTGTACGACAAATGGCTGCTGCGGGTGCCCTATATCGGACCGACCGTCGTGCGCATCATTTGCGCGCGCTTCGCCCGCACGCTCGCGACCTTGCTGATCAGCGGCGTGCAATTGCTGCCCGCGCTGACCGCGGTGCGCCGCGTCGTCACCAACGGCCTGCTGGCCGACGCGGTCGACGAAAGCCGCGAGAGTATTCGCGAGGGCCACGGCATGGGCCAGACGCTG
>DATLRA010000075.1:0-2230 GCA_035534935.1 Binataceae bacterium (SeqCode) | reverse complement strand
GCGCTCGTCGTTCAATCACGGCCGTCCGCCGATTGCGGCGACGCCGCGGCCGGCGGCGTTCAGTGCTCGCGGCGTCGTTCACGCGCAGGGCGCCGCGCCCTACCATCCGCAGCGGCGGCCGGCAGTGCATCGTGCCGGCGGTCCGCCGGGACCGCGCGGACCGGCGCCCGCCGCGCATCCGGGACCGCATGGACCGACGCCCGCGGCGCATCCGGGACCGCAGGGCGGCGAGCAGCGTCCGCAAAAAGGTCCGCCGCAGGAAGGCGGGCCGGGCGGTCCGCCGAACCAGGGTGGCCCGCCGAACCAGGGCGGCGGTCCGGGCGGCGGGCCGGACGAGCACCGGCATCCGTAAGGCGGCGCCGGCCGCTCACGATAGGCCGCGCAGATCGGCGCGCAGCCGCGCGGCGTTCGGCCAGCCGACCGCGCGATCGAGCACGGCGTGCGTGCGCTTCCAGATCGGCACCGCCTTGGCAAGCGCCGCGCTGCCCTCGCGCGTCAAGGCAAGGCGCCGATTGCGCTTGTCGGCCGCGTCGACGCTAATCGTCACCAGGCCGCGCTGTTCGAGCGGCTTCAGCGCCGCGGTAAGGGTGGTGCGGTCCATCGCCAGCAGCGCGGCGACGTTGCCCATCGTCGGCGGCTCGGGCCGGTTGAGCGACATCAGCAGCGAGAACTGGCCGTTGGTGATGCCGAGCGGGCGCAGCGCGGTGTCGAAGCGCCGCGCCACTGCGCGCGCCGCGCGCTGGAGATGCAGGCAGAGACAGGTGTCGCGCACGTGTACGGTGGTCGCGAGCGAAACAGCGTTTGACATGGTTTAAATATGTTGATATCAACGTGATTGTCAAGCTGTCCGAGGGTGGCCCTGGGCCGCATAGCCGGAAAAACCGGCGCCAGAGCGGGCGAATGCCGAGGAGGAGGTCGATGAAGCTCTATTACGTCGAGTTTCTCAATCCGCGGAAGGCCTGCGCCGTCGCGCGCTATCTGAACTCGCCCGTCGAATTCGTTCGCGTCGAATTCGTCGGTGGGCAGGCGCCGCTCGAGCTTGCGATCAATCCGAACCGCAAAGTGCCCGTCCTCGAGGCTGACGGAAAAACCCTTTGGGAGTCCAACGCCATCATGTGCTTCCTCGCGTGCGCCGCCGGCTCCGATCTGTGGCCCGACGACGAGCGCCAGATCGAGGTTCTGCGCTGGCTCTTCTGGGATGCGAACCATTTCTCGCGCCACGCCGGCGCGCTCTATTTCCAGAACGTCATCAAGTCGATGTTCGGACGCTCGCCCGATCCGGCGGCGGTCGAGAAGGCGACGGGATATTTCCGGATCTACGCGAAGATCCTTGACGACCACCTGCGCGACCGCCGGTATCTGGTGGACGATGCACTGACCGTCGCCGATTTCGCCGTCGCGGTGACGTTGCCCTATGCCGCGCGGGCGCAGATTCCGCTGGCGGAGTTTCCGGCGGTTGAGCGCTGGCATGCGCGGCTCAGCGAGCTGCCGGCCTGGCGGGAGCCGTTTCCACCGGCGGCCAAGGCCGCCTGATCCGCCAGGAACCGTGACCGGCGCCGTCGCGTTTCTTGGAGCGTTGCAATTCGGCGCCGCGATAAGTCCTAATCGACGAAACCAAACCAAACGGAGAAAGGGAGTCACCCATGAACGTCCAGCCTTATCTGTTCTTCGACGGCCGCTGCGAGGAAGCGCTGGCCTTCTACACCAAGGCGCTCGGCGCCGAGGTGACCACGATGATGCGTTTCAAGGACAATCCGGACCCGCAGGGCGCGCCGCCGAACGTACAGCCGGACAAGGTGATGCACGCCCGCGTGCGCATCGGCGACACGGTGATCTTCGCCGGCGACGGCATGTGTCGCGGCACGAATCATTTCGACGGCTTCAGCCTGTCGCTCACGGTGGCGACCGAAGCGGAGGCCGATCACACCTTCAACGCGCTGCTCGCCGGCGGCAAGACCGTCATGCCGCTGGGCAAGACCTTCTTCTCGCCGCGCTTCGGCATGGTCACCGACCGGTATGGCATCGGTTGGATGGTCTATGTCGCGCCCGCCGAGGAGGTGAAGCTCGGCACCCAGGCCAAGCAGGTGGCCTGACGCGCGCATGCCTACGGTCGCCTTCACGCGTGCGCTTGAGCGCTTTCTTCAGGCGCCACCTGCCGACGTGGACGCGGCGACCGTGGGCGACGCGCTCGCGGCGGTGTTCGCCTCGCGGCCGATGTTGCGTGGCTACG
>DATLRA010000074.1:0-2628 GCA_035534935.1 Binataceae bacterium (SeqCode) | reverse complement strand
CTCGGCCGGCGCGCCGAGCGTCAGGCGCGTGCCGTCGTAGAGGATAACGTCGAGCGCTTCGACATTGTCGACGGTCTTGCCGTGGGCTGCCGAATGGGCGCCGCAGGAGTTGTTGCCGATCATGCCGCCTAGCGTGCAGCGATCCTTGGTCGAGGGATCGGGAGCGAAGAACAGACCGTGCGCGGCGGCCGCCGCGTTGAGCTGGACCTGGACCACGCCGGGCTCGACGATCGCGACGCGCCGCGCCGGATCGATCGCGACGATGGCGTTCATGTATTGCGAGAAATCCAGCACCAGTGCGGCGTTGGCGGTCTGCCCGCCGAGCGCCGTGCCACCGCCGCGCGGCAGCACCGGCATCGCGTGATCGCGGGCAAAAGCGAGCGCGCGGACGACGTCGCCGGCGTGGCGCGGCGTGACGACGCCGATCGGCACGCGGCGATAGTTGGAGGCGTCGGTCGAGTAGAGCGCGCGGGCGGCGGCGTCGAAGCGCACGTCGCCGTCGATCGAGCGGGCCAGCGAGTCGCGCATCGCGGTGAGCGGGGAAACCATCGAGGGGATTGTAATGCAGATGCGGCGGCGAATTACAGGCGCGCGCACATCAGGCTCTCAGGTGCGCGATCAAAGCGCGGCGGTGCGGGCGGCGCGGATGAAGGATTGCACCGCACAGGAACGGAAAATTGTTTCACGAGAAACGTCGCCGCGAGTAAAAAAGCGAACCCTGCGGAACTTCGGCAGAACGCCCATTGGGTCATTCTGAGCGCGGCAAAGCATCCCGGGATTCTTCACTGCGCGGACTACGTTCAGAGTGACAAATTGACCTGTGCGGAGGTCCCCTACGGGCGCAATGTCTCACCCTTGCCGGTTGGCGCGGATCAGGCGGACGGAGGGACGATCGCGATTTTGCCGGCGACCGTGCCGGTTTCCATCAGCTCCTGCGCGCGGCCGAGATCCTTGAGCGGCAGCGTCTGGCCGACCACCGGCTTGATCAGGCCGCGCTCGACGAAACGCATCGCGTCGATCAACTCGCCCTTGTTGCCGAGATGGGAGCCCAGGTAGTTTTGCTGCTTGTTCCACAACAGGCGGATATCCATGTGGGCGTCGAAGCCCGAGGTCGCGCCGCAAGTGACGATGGTGCCGCCCCACTTGAGGCATTGCATCGAGATGGGCCAGGTGTCGGCGCCGGTGTGCTCGAAGACGATATCGGCGCGGCGGCCGTCGGTGATTTTGCGCACCTCCTGGAAGATGTCGTGCTTCTTGCGATGGAGGACGAATTCCGCGCCGAGTTTGCTGCACAGTTCGAGCTTGTCGTCGGCCGAGGCGACGGCGATGGCGCGCGCGTTGAAGAGTTTCGCGATCTGGATCGCCATCACGCCGAGCCCGCCGGCTCCGCCCCAGACGAGCACGAAATCGCCCGCCTGGATACGCGCGCGGGTAACCAGCATGCGCCATACGGTGACCAGCACGAGCGGAATGGTCGCGGCTTCCTCAAAGCTCAAGTTGGCCGGCTTGGGCAGCGTGTTGACGGCCGGGACTTTGCAGAATTGGCCGTGGGCGCCGTCGAGCGGTCCGGTCTGGAAGCCCCAGATTTTGAAGTCGGGGCAGAAGAATTCCTCGCCGCGCGTGCAATAGGCGCATTGGCGGCAGGCCAGGCCGCAGTGGACCACGACTTCGTCGCCAACCTTGACGAGGCGGACTTCGCTGCCGGTTTCGACCACCACACCGGCGGCGTCGGAGCCGGAGATGTGGGGCAGGATGATCTTCATGCCGGGCAGGCCGCGGCGCGCCCAGATGTCGTTGAAGTTGCAGGCCGAGGCGCGCACGCCGATGACGACGTCGTTGGGACCGGCGACCGGCTGGGGGGTGTCGCGATACTTGAGAACGTCGTAGTCGCCGTGCTGCTCGAAAACTATCGCCTTCATGCAAAACCCTTTATTCGCACGGCGCGTCGAAGTGGACGCAAGCGGGCGCCATTGAACACAGGGAGAGGCTATACGTCAGGCCGGGCAAGGACAACCACTCGACTTTACAGCGGCGAAAGCGGGCTATGAGCACGCGCCGTGATTACGATTGACGGACAAATGCGAATCTCGTAGAGGATCGACAGCGGTGGTGCGCGCCCGGCGTCGGGTGCGCGTCGTACGGGGTGAGCCGCGGTGAAAAAATCCGCTGGCACGGCGGCGGTGCGCCCGGCTACAATCGCCGCCGCGGCCCCCGCGTGCGTCGGCATCGCCGATCGCGCGGCGTGATCGCCAAGAATTGCAAAATTGGAGCGATAGATTTCCATGTTCGTAATGGACAACGGCAAGCGTTTCGTAATTCCGCGCACCGAAATGACCTATCCGGGCCACAACCTGAAGCTGCATCAGAATGCCGCCGACCCGATCAAGTCGCCGGTCGATCACGTGATGGCGGATTTCGAGGACGCGTGCCCCTACGAGTTCAAGGGCGAGAAAAGCCGCAAGGTGATGGTCGAAGCTCTGACGACACTGGATTTCGGCAAGAAGGTTGTGACGATTCGGCCTAACAATATCCATTCGCCGTTCTTCAAGGGCGACCTCGAGGCGATCGTGCTGGGTGCGCCCAACCGCTTCCACGGAATCGTCCTGCCCAAGACGCGCGGCGCCGACG